>SBAT01000080.1 GCA_005240105.1 Chloroflexota bacterium | reverse complement strand
AACTAAATTGAGGGCAGAAATTCGCATTTTGTTGTTCACAAGACCCACTTAACGGGCAAATTATGGCATGAGGGCTAGCTCTTAAGACCACGGCAAGGGATAATATCTTGATAACCTCAAAAATGCCTATGATAGGATATGTGTTGGAATTTTCTGGCAGTCGTGTCAGGAAATCTTAAGTAGCAAGTAGTAAATGGAAGAGTCTCGAAGTAGTAGCATTGCCGGTCCTGATGAACCTCCCCAGTGGTGTAGCCCTGGGGTGCTTTTAGTTTTGACGATTTTTGGTGAGGGGGGACAGTTGCGCTAGGGCGCAGCTGGAATTGCTATTTTACAAATACTATTGATTCTATTTTTGATCCTTGTAAATGCCTTCTTCGTTGCAGCCGAAATGGGATTGGCGCGCGTTCGCCGTAGCCGCATTGACCAGCTTGTTGAAGAAGGTAATAAGGCGGCTGTCATGGTGCAACAGGCACTGAATAGCCCGGATAGATTCATTGCTGCCTGCCAACTTGGTATCACTTTGTCCACGCTGGCTCTAGGTGCTGTTGGTGAAGAAGCCTTTGCCAGCGATCTAGCTGAAGCTGTGATGGGTGCCGGTGTCGCCGCTGGATTTGCGCCACATATTATTGCTGCTACCAAAGTTGCCTGTTATGTAGCGGCATTTTCCATTACAGCCTTTGTACAGACGGTTTTTGGTGAGCTTATACCGAAGACCTGGACATTCCAACGCCCAGAGCAGGTAATTTTGCCTCTTATCTGGCCGATGGAAGGTTGGTGTTGGCTGGCTACGCCATTCATAATTATCCTTAACGGATTTACCGAATTTGTTTTGCGATTGTTAAATGTAGAAGATGCTCCACTGAGGCATTTTGCCCACTCGGAAGAAGAATTGAAGATGCTTGTATCAGCTAGCCATGAAGAGGGCGTGCTGGAAGAAGAAGAGCAAGAAATGCTGCATAGCGTTTTTGACTTTTCCGACACGGAATCGTCGGAAGTAATGACGCCCAGAACAGACATGATCTGCATGCAGGCGGATGAGTCCATTCGCACCTTCGTCGAATTGGCGCTGAAGCATGGATTGTCGCGTTTGCCTGTCTATGAAGAAGATATTGATAAGATTTTTGGTACTGTGCATATTCGTGATGCCCTAAGAGCATTTATCGAGCGCAAGGAAAACGCTAAAGTACGTGAGCTGGCGCGCAAGATTTTGATTATTCCAGAGAACAAAAATATCAATGATCTCTTGTCGGAGTTTCGCTCCAGCAAGACGCACATGGCCATTGTTGTCGATGAGTACGGTGCAACACGCGGACTTGTGACAATTGAAGATCTATTGGAAGAACTTGTTGGCGATATTGCCGATGAACACGAAATAGTCGAAGAGTATGTCCAGGAATGTACTGATGGTTCTTACTTACTTGATGCCAAAGTGTCACTCGACGAAATTAAGGACAGGCTCGGCTTTGAAATTACTGACGAACAGTTCAACACCATAGGCGGTCACGTCTTCGGATTGCTTGGACGCGAACCAAGAGCAGGTGATGAAGTTGGCACTGAAGAATATACTTTGCATGTGGTAGAGGCGGACCGCCACCGCATCATAAAAGTACGTTTGATAAAGACTCCATTTGTTTGTGCCATGCCTGATGCTGACTCGGTTCAAGAAAATAAGGAAGAAACAGAAGCAAAAGGGAATGAAGCCAAGCCGTCCGGCAATTCCGGAAGCGGCAATGGTAAGAAGTCCAAGTCGGTCGAGGCGACCAAGTGACCTTGCCGTCTTCCAAGGAGCTTATTGATTTAGCAAAGAGCTTTCACACTAAGAAACACCTTGGTCAGCACTTCTTAGTCGACACCGATGCTTTGAATGATATTGTGGCAGCTGCTCAAATAGAGCCTGGTGAACGCGTCCTGGAAATAGGACCGGGAGCAGGTTTCTTAACTCGCTTCTTAATTGAGACGGGTGCTAATGTCGTTGCTGTGGAATTAGATAAAGAGGCAGTGGCTGAATTAGACACACTCAAGGCCAAGAATTTGGAAGTCGTACATGGTGATTTTCTTCGATATGATATTGGCAGTTGTTTAGATGGCTTGGATAGGCTCACTGTTGTCGGTAATGTGCCGTATCAAATAACCGCCCCTATTGTCGCCCATGTCTTTGGAGAAATAGGACAACCTTCACCCTGGCTCGATAAAATCAAATCAGTTGTTTTGACGGTGCAGCTGGAAGTGGCTGAAAGGTTCGTTGCTAAGCCGGGTAATAAGGACTACAGCCAGGTAACTTTACTAGTCAATTATTTTGCCAATGCAACTCTCATAAGAAAAGTTGGACGAGAAGCCTTTTACCCGCCGCCGAATGTTAATTCAGCTGTTGTTAGGTTTGATCTTTTGGAAAAGCCGGCAATTGAATGTACCAACCACAAATTTTTGCGCCAAGTGATAAAAGCTGGTTTTAGTCAACGCCGTAAGATGTTGAAGAACACTCTGGCATTCACGCAGTTGCCTCAAGATGTATTGGACGATGTGTTTAGGAAGCTTTCCTTTGATCCGCAAGTTAGAGCGGAGCGCTTGTCGTTAAGGCAATTTGCCAATTTGACGGATGCATTAGCATTTGTCAAGCAAGAGAATTGACCATGAAAGCGTCGAGCAGGCTGGCTGTGAATTCGCAAGCGAAGGTCAACCTGACTTTTGATATTCTCAATACTCTGCCTGATGGCTATCATGAAGTAGCTACGCTCATGCAGGCAGTGGACTTGGGTGACAAACTGACTTTTGTTATAGATAGAAGCAGCGCTTTCAAGGCTGACATATATCTTGCCCAAGGACAAAATAAAAAACAGTTTCCGCTTGATGATACCAATTTGATCTATCGTGCCGCCAAGTCCTTTCATGAATGTCGACCGGATTTAGGAGCCTTTACTCTAACGGCAACGGTCGAGAAGAATATTCCTATTGCGGCGGGTTTAGCCGGGGGCAGCAGCAATGCTGCCGCTACTCTATTGGCACTAAATGAGTTTTTTGGTCTTGCCCTAAGTGAACCACAACTGAAAGAGCTGGCCGGCAAGCTGGGAACCGATGTGCCGTTCTGCCTGTCTGGCGGCATAGCCGTAGGGCTGGGCCGCGGCGATTTAATAAGGACTGTGGAATCAGCAGTTGATTTGAATTTCTGCCTTGTGAAAACTAAAGATATTGCCCTTTCCACTCCCTGGGTTTATAAGCAATATGACTTATACGTTCAAGAAAAAGGACTAGCAAGTATTAATCGCCCTAATTTGGAAAATGCAGTCGGCGCTCTTTCCTTTGGTGAATTGGATTCGGCAATTAGTGCATTCGGCAATGTTTTTGAACCAGTTGTTTATAGCCATTATCCGGAACTAGCTGAGTTGAAACAGATACTTGTCGGCTACAGTTGTCCATATGTCCAATTGACCGGCAGCGGACCAACAATATTTGCTCTTACAAGTGATCTGGAAATGGCGCATTTTGTGCGCAGCAAGCTTGTTTCTTCCTCTTATGCCGACAAACTGGATGTTTTCATAACTAGCTCCGTTAAGAATGGCTTGACAGTAGCAGCGTCTTGAATGCACAGGTAAGGAATTTTCATGCCGCGCAAAGTTGTGAAAACCAAAGCTAAAACCGCTACCAAATTCAAGAAGGTCAGTCGCGATAGAGCACAGGAAATGATCGATCTCCTGTGCAAAAGATATCCGGATGCGGAATGCGAACTTACCTACAAGAATGATTTCGAACTTTTGATTTCAGTCATACTTTCAGCGCAATGCACGGATGTCACAGTGAATAAAGTGACGCCAAAATTGTTCAAACGCTTCCCGACAGCAAAGGCATTGGCCGAGGCCAATCTGGAAGAAGTTCAGCAACTGATACGCCCGACAGGTTTTTTCAATGCCAAAGCGCGCAATATTCAAGCCTGTGCCGAAGGTCTCATCCAGAAATTTGGCGGTAAGGTGCCCAAGACAGTGGAAGAGTTGACTACGCTTGCTGGCGTGGGTAGGAAGACAGCTAATGTGGTTTTAGGGGTGGCGCATCAAATTCCTGGCTGGTCTGTTGATACGCATGTGCAAAGGCTGTCCAAGCGTCTGGGCTTAAGCAAGGAAGCGGACCCGCTGAAAATTGAAAAGGACCTGCAGAAAATTTTCCCAGCACAAGATTGGTCCAAGTTATCTATTACCTTGATTTGGCACGGGCGGCGGACTTGTTACGCGCGCAAGCCGGATTGTGCGCATTGTCCCATTAACCATCTTTGCCCGGCCTCATTACTTCATTGATGGTGCATTAATACCGGTTGGGCATTTTCCGCTAGGCTTTCGTCCTGTGCACAGTGTATTGGACAGGGCTTCCATTGCCAAACTGCTTGGATCAAAAGTGGCCAGATAGTTTTCCCAGTGTGGCAAGTAATTGGCGTCAAACGGCGCATCTGTTGCTACAGCTAGTGTTCTGTGGCATTCACTCTTGAGCAAGTTGGCGAGCA
Organism: Chloroflexota bacterium; assembly: GCA_005240105.1. Classification (GTDB taxonomy): domain Bacteria; phylum Cyanobacteriota; class Vampirovibrionia; order Obscuribacterales; family Obscuribacteraceae; genus SBAT01. The sequence goes on along the minus strand of SBAT01000080.1, from coordinate 2,189 downwards.
GTATTTGTTCTTGGTAGATTGCCGTGCGGAAGGTTAAGAAGATGCAATTGTGTCCGCTTACTTGCTTCTGTATTGTCTGGCATTCTTCAAGTGTTGGATTGAGGCTGTAACGGATCTCGCTCACCTTTAAGCTGGAGCGGTTTATGAAGCTTGCCAGATCAAGATCGTAGCGGGGATGATCGGGGCTAACTATTATCCAATTCCCTTCTGTAAGATTGGGAAGATTGCCTCGCAATTGGCTTATTGCTTGTTGTGATGCTTCCAAGGCAATCAATCTATTTCTGGTCAGGGAGGCTTCTATCTTTTTAATTGAGTCATGTCTATTGCCTGCACGGATATGAAAGTAACGTTCTTTAGATAAGGGCAGCAAGGCGCGCTCTAATCGTGTCAGTGATTTTTCCAGACGTTCTTCTGTTAATCGTCCTGACTCAACTGCAGCAATGACGGCATCATGAACGGATCTAATTTCATTGGCTGTGCCGCAGGTAAGCAGAATGTCTGCTCCGGCTTCTAAAGCCATGACTGCTGCTTGACCCAATCCCCACTTGCTGGTGATTGCTTTCATTAGTAAATCATCGGTTATAACCAGTCGATCAAACTTTAGTTGTTGCCGCAATAATTCAGTAGTTACTTTGTATGACAAACTTGCCGGCAGAGGTTGAGTGTCAATTTGGCTGAACCAGACATGTGATGTAAGCATTGCCGGTAGCTCGGCAATGTTCTTCTTAAATGGATCAAGTTCGGAACTGGACAATTCAGCCAGGTTCTTTTCGTTGACGGCAAGCGCCAAATGAGTGTCGTCCGTCGTGCCGCCGTGTCCAGGGAAGTGTTTGCCAACGGCTAAGATCGCCTGGTTCTTAAGCGTTTCAATAACATTTTTTCCAAGAGCAGCAACAGTGTTTTTGTCATCACTGAATGCGCGCGTGGAAACAATTGGGTTCTTGTCATTTAGTGCTACATCCAAAACCGGTGCCAGTAAGCAATTAAAGCCAAGTAATTTCAGTTCCTGAGCGTTAATAGTCGTTATGTCTTTCAGGACGACTGAGTTTTGGCAAGCAGCTAATGCCATGGCCGACGGCAGGGGTGTTATGACATGATCAAAACGTTGAACAGCGCCGCCTTCTTGGTCAACCGTTATGAATGGCAAAGTCTCATTACTTGAAGCGTAGGCATCCACAATGTCAAAAACGAGATCCGACAGCTGAGTCAAGTTGAGGGCGTTGTCCTTAAAGAAAGTGACACCGCCCATGATGCCGGAGGCAAGCAAGTGACGTGATTCGTCATCGAGTACTGTGCCTGGAACCTTGCCGACAATGAGACGACCTGCTGCTTGTTTCAGCTCCGACGACACATTTAGTGTCCTCTCCTTGCTTGCCGCCACTTTTAACGAGTCCTCAGATAATCAATCAATCTATAGACGTTGACTGCTTGTTGTCTGCCTTTAATATTGAATTGTCCAAGATTTTCATAGCTGAAGGAATCTTTGGAAAGATCGTAGGCGTGGCTCTCAACAAGAATTTCACCGGCATTGTCTTCGCCGATAAGCTTCTCCAGATGAAAAGCCAAATTGGCTGTATCGCCCAAAACTGCTTGATTGGCTTCGTCATACAAGAGTGTGCCTGAAGCAACCGGACCGGAGGCAATGGCCATATCAAGCTGCAGGGGGAAGTCTGGAAACGGCCAGTAATTGTGATCGCGGGCAATGGTTTTAATTACAGAACGCAGTTGCAATGCACTTTGACAGGCGTTGTGCGTGTGTTCGCTGGGAGCGTTTGGATTCGCATGCCAGTAAGCCATAATAGCGTCACCGGCAATTTTATCCAGCTGACCTTGGTTGGTGCGAATTTCTTCTCTTAGATACTGGAAGACCTGTTGTACTGCTTGCATAACTTTGCCGGGATCTTGCGCATAAGCTTCCATTAAGCCGGTGAAGCCTTTTAGGTCAGCGACAAGAATGGTGGCATTAACAACATCAATGCGCAGACGCGTTGTTTCCATATCAGCATCGATTCCCGTGCCGCCGCCTTCTTGTGTCAATTCAACCAGCAAGCTAAAGGGACCTATTGTTAAGCGGTCACCATTGCGCAAGATATATTCACGTCCTGGAATTAACCAATCGCCGTTTAACTGCGTGCCATTGGTCGAGCCGGTGTCGCGAACAATCAGCCCATAAGGCATGTGGGTAATTT
>SBAT01000303.1 GCA_005240105.1 Chloroflexota bacterium | reverse complement strand
CTGTCAGTATTATTTCTTGCCCACCTTTTTCCGGCAAATGAAGCTTCACGGCATCAGCAGAAATATGCACATCAAGTCTGCCGGCAGCCACGCCTTTGTCACCGCCGATGATACCAATTCTTTCGCCATCTCTCGCGTCGCCGGGCCGGCGACCTGCGTCCATGCGACCCTCGGCTCCGCCACCACCGCCCACGCGGGAACCCGCATCACCACGGGCTTCTGGCACTTTCTGCCCCGCGTCCAAACGACCGTCGGGAATCTTTTGTCCGGCGTCTAAGCGTGTATCTTTGGGATCAACTTTTTCTTGACCGCGTCCTTGTTGACCCAAACCAACTTGCTTGCCATCGAGCAGAATCCCATCAATCTTTTGATCAATTTGCTTGCCTGCTTGCGCATCGGTCGGCTTGCCAGCCGCCAATGGATCTTTCTCAAACTGGCGTGCCGTGCGGTCTTGAGCCACATCACCAGTCTTCACAATTTGATCCGCAGGTCGTCCGGACAAATCTTTAGGCGCTGCACCTTCAGGTAACTTCGCGTCACTTCTTTGAGTTGTGTCTCTTGGACCTTCTTGCTTAGCGACGTCACCCGTTCGAGGAGAAGTGCCATCACGGGCGGTATCACCGGGACGCTGCGAATCGCCGGATTTCGGCATATCTGCAGTACGAGCTTCGGGCGCACGAGTCGCATCTGAAGCTTTCCCTGGATCTGGTCGGGCATCCGATGAACGCGAACCATCAGAGCCGCCACCTTTTGGATCACTTGGTCGCCCAGAACCAGCATCACCTCTGGCTTCCGGCGCTACAACTACCGGACCTTTTTCCCTGGGGGCCGCATCCACGTCACCACCGCTCTTGCCACCAGCACCACCTTTGCGCTCCTGGTTGTCACCGCCGCCACTCGATTCATCCTTGGCTCGTCCTTCTGGCTGCGTCGTATTCGAGATATGTTCCGCTTGCTTGCCAGTTGTCCCCGCATTTCGCTCCTGTCTCTCGCTAGTCTGCGTATTCTGCTCGACTGCCCTAGTAGGCTTCGATGTGTCAGCTGGTTGGCTTTTGCCGGAATCAACAGCTTTTTCCGTTGTCTGTGAAGCAGCACTCTTCTCTCCACCACTCGAACTACTACTTTCCTTTTGCGCTGCTTTCGAATCCGAAGTCGCAGAACTACTACTCGCATCTCGCTGAGCAGCTTTCGCTTGCTTGTCCTCGAATGTACCTTTTGTAGCCGACCCTTCATTAGGTCCCTTCCAAGCTTGCACCGCTTCATTAGCAATATTTTCACCAGAAGCAGCCTTGCTGTCTGCACTAGCAGCTGGCAAATCCCTAGCGCCAGCAGCTTTAAGGTGCTTCGAATTCTTTAGTGGTACATCTTCCTTGGACATGAGAACACCTAGTGAGTGCTACTAGAGCGCAATTTTTCTTCAACCTGCTTGATGCTATCTCTAGTATCCGATCTAACCTCGGTAGGTGGATTGTTCTTCAAAACCAACAAGAGAGCTTTCTTGCTGTCGGCATAGCGATGCTGCTTATAGAGTGTCACTGCCAATCCATTCCAACATTCCCAATTTTCGGGCGCAAGCTTCGCGGCTTGTTCATAAGACGCTACAGCCCGAGACAGATCTCCGCTCTTGCCTCGTTCCTCATAAGCAATCCCCAAGTTAAAAAAGTAAGTAGCATCTAGCGGATAGACTCCGATTGCTAATTTGTAGGCAGAAATTGCTTCGTCTAGTTTGCCAGCCTGATAGAACTTTACACCCTTATTGAACTGCAAGCCGGACTGTATCCACTGATTCTTGCTCCCGACTCCAGGAAATTCTCCAAATTTGTGAGCCAAACACGGCAGCGCTGAAATTACCAGACACATGAGCAATGCAACAAGCACACTTGTCAGACTGAATCCTGTCAAGGGTCTCAGATAGCGCTGATGCATCGCACATCCTCCGTGTCCAAATTAATATACCCATATAATAATGTAGCACCTCGTAAGTATGTTATACTCATTTGTGACTTACCACACTCAAGCGAGGCACCCGGCCGTGTCTGAGACTAAGCGTCAAAATTTCAATATCACTCCGGAGCAAGAGGCAGAAATTGCCCAGCTCAAGGAAATGCTCGGCTCTCCCACTACGAAAGACGCCATTCTCTCCGCTGTTCGTTTCTACAAAGTTATCGCAAACGAGATCAGAAAGGGACGGCAGCTGTGTGTGTCAGAAGGTTCTTCTGGTCAATTGCACAGGTTGATCATTCCTGATCTTGAGACGCTGCAGACACCTCAGTACAAATACCTTGTCCAACGTCCCCATGAGTGGGAGCGCCAACTATATGTAAAGGGAAGACGTCTACCGGCTGCAAGTGTGTATCGCGATTATCTCGTTGATGGAATAAGCCCCGAGGAACTCGCAGAAGACTGGGATTTACCATTGGAAGCAGTCAACGAGTGTATTTCTTACTGTCAAGACAATCAGGCACTTCTGCAGATGGAAGCCGAAGAAGGACTAAGGTGGCTAGCGGCACAGGGGATAAATGTTGAGCCTCCGACTGATACTTGATGAACACCTAGAGTCTCAACGATTCAAAAATGCTTTGTTAAAGGCAGGGCATGATGTTGTCTTACTGAAAGAAATACTGCCCAAGGGCACTAAGGATGATCAAGTGCTTTCAACAGCTAGCAGGGAAAATCGAATTCTTTTCACTCAAGACCGAGGCTTTGTACAGCACGCGAAAAAGAATCCAAATCATCACGGAATCATTCTTGAGTATGTGACCAGTACTCCCAAAGATATGACTATTTCGGAAAGAATCACAGCATTTGCCGCCATAGAGAAACACTACCCTAGTCTCGAAAACCATTTCGTGATAATCAATAGTTTCCGACCAAAGCGAACAACTTAGATCTCCGCAGCGAGAATGTGTTCGGAGGCGGGTTGGCGCTTGTCTTTTAGACGGTCGCGGACGGCTTTTAGTGTGTTGGGGAGTTCCATCTTGATGCCCTGGCGGACAATCCAACCTGGCACGGGAATTCCGGGATCGATGTTCATCCAATAGGTGACTTCCGTCTTACCGCCAGCTCGTGGAATTAGCTTCCAGCCGCCGGAAAGGTCTTTCAAGGTTCCGCCAACTTTGTGAAAGTCGATGCTCTTTCCTGTGACGTAATCGCTGTCGACAACAGCAACAATATCCGGCAGAAGACCTAAGTGGATTGTGCAACGCATCCGCGAGTGCTCTTTTTCGTCTTGCAGGATCTCTACCTTATTCATCCTCGGATATAGTCCTCCGGAAAATTCATAGGGATTGGCTAAGATCGGCCATATTTTGTCGACTGTATAGTCCAGCAAGATTCGCCCAGAGACCAGTTTTTCAGTTCCTGTTTCCTTGACCTCAATAACAACTTCACCCTGGTCAAGTTTCTTACGCTGAGATTCCGCCAGGGGCGAGCCGGGCATGGCTTCTGACCAGTCCGGCGACATGGCGCTGTCCGGCTGTCCATCATGTTTCATCTTCTCGTTTGAACGATCTTTCATGCTGTCTTAGTACCCACAATGGCG
>SBAT01000237.1 GCA_005240105.1 Chloroflexota bacterium | reverse complement strand
TGATTACCTACCAGACAGACAATCTCAAAACTCACGGAGTGACCGTGACTGAAGTTGATGAAGCCCTAAATCATCCACTTACTATTTGGTTGGACATTGGCACAAGCCGCGATGGAAATGACCGCCTAATGTTCATAGGACTCACAAAGACAGGAAGAATTCTCGAAATCGGAATTGAACTTGTCGATGACAACGAACACGTTTTCCATGCAATGAATGCAGGCAAAAAATATCTTGAGGAATTCAATAATGCCCAACTACGAGACGGCTAAAGAAAGGAGAGAAAGGCTCAGCAAACGAGTGGAGAAGATCCGCCGTGAAGCCGGTGATAGGCTTTCGAAAGACGCGGTAATCCAATGTCGCGTAGAGTCTGCTCACATGGGACAACTGCAGGCTATTGCCCAAGCCAAAGGACTTTCCGTCAGCGCACTGACACGCATGTGGCTTCTTGAGCGTTTGAATGACGAAAAGTCGGCTTAGCTCCTAATGACACCAGCTAGACCTTCCACTTAATTGTATTGAGCGAATTTTGGAAAAGCGGCAAAGCCTTGTTGAATTCCTCGTCCTCATCAGCTTCCAGGTAAATGTGCTGTACGTCTGCTTTCTTATCCGCCGGTGTGGCATCAATAGAAATCACCCAGCTCTTTGTACCGTGCGAGCGATTGTCTCTGTCTTGATACCAGCCTACGTAGGACAACACTGGTTGACCGCCGACATTAATCACCTCTACACGCTGCAAGTGGTAGTTGTGAATTGTATAACCCTTCTTGGCTTCCAGGCTGTGCTTAGACACTTGATTGTTGGCTGCATTACCTAACACTTCCTCTAAGCTTTGTATGGTCTTTTCGTCCTGTTCCGTTATCGGATTAGCATCAGAAAAAATAAGTCTAGGTCCTTGCTTGAGACAATCACGAAAGGCTTGACTAGAGGAATCCAATATCATCGGCAACTCCATGCTCATGACACCGATAATGGTATCGTCATCGTCAGGACTGTGGTATTTGATTGAATAACCAGGCAGCGCACCATAACCCGGTCCTGTAGGTTCTGGCTGCTTTATCCAGCCTCCCGGCATTTGAATCGAAGCTAAACGTTGAAAGTTTTCTACGATAAGTCCAGTACCGGCTTGACTCTGCATAGCTTGCAGCCCTTGTGCCATTGCCGGGTCACAAATCACTGTTATTGCCTGCGCAAAGCACAGCAACAACACAACCAATGATGCAGCACCTCTTAACCGTTTCGAAATAAAGTTTTCCGTCATGTAATTGTATCCTTTCAACTATTTTTCAACTAATCGACGACTCTTAACATGCCACTGTGCAGCATCCAATAAGCTCAGACGAAGTAAAAGATTTACAAATCAGCAGAAACCTTCATTATTCCGGATTAAAAAGCAGCACAAGCCGAGCACGGACAAGGTGAATTGTAGGATCGAGGCTGATGTGCATAATTACCTTAGCCTTACCCTTAGTCGCTCGGAGCACAGAATAATCTGGTGTCTGCATGCCACCACTAGTGAGATTCCAACCCTTTGATTTGATATCTTGCGTGTAGAACGCGCTTATCTGTGCGGCTGATTGCGTGGTCTTGAACTCTACAATTTGACTCGTGTCCCCACTGTAGGACTCAATGATTGTTCCACCTGGACAGGCAGCAAATGGGAAACCTGGTGGTAAAGTCTCTGCGCTTGCAGATTGCCCCAGCACAAGTATGACAAGTGCCATTAAGAAGACTGCGATTCTTTTTGATTTCATGATGTGCAAAACTCCTTATGTAGCGGATTTATTCCCGGACATGCCAGAGTCATCACGCTAGCACCCCAAATCCAATCTCAAAAATCGCATAATTGTTTGTCCAGCTTGACATTTGTTATTCCTTACTATAAAGTAAGGATAGGCACAAACAGAAAGGACACTATGGCAACGGCAAGCATTACAAGTAAGGGACAGATTACAATACCTCTTTCCGTTCGACAGAGGCTAGGCATTGACACGGGCGATAGAATTGAGTTTGTTGAAATTGCTGATGGCATGTTTGCCATCAAGCCGGCGGTGCACGATGTCAGTTCGTTAAAGGGTCTGCTCAAAAAGCAGTCGAGTCCGGTGTCCACTCAAGCTATGCGAGAGACAATCCGACGTCGCGGGGCCGGCAAGTGATTGGACTTGATACTAACGTACTTGTGCGCTACATCGCACAGGATGATTCGACTCAATCACCTCGTGCAGTAAAGTTCATTGAAAAAGAATGTTCGACACAATGCCCTGGGTTCATCGGACTGGTGACGATCGCTGAACTGGTCTGGGTGAGTGAAAGTTGCTACGGAGCGTCAAAAGAGGACGTGGCTAAGTTGCTGCGTCTCATCCTTAGTACAAAGCAGTTAGTTGTACAGGACGCAGAGACTGTCTGGAAAGCGCTGAGATTGTTTGAGGGTGGACAAGCCGACTTCAGCGACTATTTAGTTGAGAGCATCGCCCAGTCGGCAGGATGTGAGACAACTGTGACATTCGACAAGACGGCTGCGAAAGCCGGTATGACTTTGCTGAAAACATAGCATGCCAGCAAATTACGAGCCTTTTGTAAAACTGGATTCATTTTTCGGGGGTCAGATCACCATATGCATACCGAGAGGTCTTGAAGACCTCCTTGCCTGCTAAATAAGTACAAAGTACTTTTGCAGTGTGGATTTTCGACGGTGCAATTGCAAACAAATTTTTGTCGAGAACGATCAGGTCGGCACATTTCCCAACTTCTATTGACCCGACATCTTTGTCCTCATGATTGACGAAAGCACCATTGATTGTGTAGGCAGCGATTGCATCGGTTAGATCGATGCATTGATCAGAGAGCCAAGACTTGACGCTTGCGTCACTTCCCGGTTCAATTCGTGTAACTGCAACCTCTATGCCATCCAGTGGGTTAAGC
>SBAT01000126.1 GCA_005240105.1 Chloroflexota bacterium | reverse complement strand
GCCGAGCGCGTAGCTCAAGGCATCATCAGCTATTTGCGCTAGCACCTTTTGTCATTTCGACCGTAGCGCCAAAGGCGCGTAGTGGAGAAATCTTCCGTAGCGTTCTGACGTTCGCTTTGCTAAAGACGAACCTGGACTCCTTGCGGAAGATTTCTCCACGCGCCGCCGATGGCGGCTTGGTCGAAATGACAAATAAATCAACGGAGAACACTTATGACTCGAATTACTTTTAGCGTACCGCGTGCCTTCAGCACACACTACGACATTCAAATTGTGGGTTACGATCAACGTCGCTTAGCACCAGAATCAATAAAATATCTTGTCCTGGAAAGAGCAGAAGAAGAGGCAACTCTTTCCGGCTTTAAAGCCACACTTGGTGAAACAAGCGTGCACTTCGAAAAACCCCGAGCTGCCATCTCCAAACAATTCATGCTTCTTGGTCTGGGAGACACAGGCCAGTTGGACGTCTTGTCTTTGAAGAAAGCACTAACTGCTTGCTTCAAAGCAGCACAAACACATAAGGCCAAACACTTGTTCCTCTCCCTAGACGTCTTCCGAAACACCTTGAATGGTAAAACCCCTGCCGTATCGGCTTACGAATTTGGTCGTCTCGTTGCGGAAACTGCGACGCTCGTTAACTACGAGATCAACCACCAAAAGACAGAGGCAGGTGGATACAAACCAACTCCAAAGTTTGAACGAGTTGATGTTTGCATCAGCACATTCAGCGATATTCAAGCTCTAGAAGCAGGACTTGAAGCCGGTGCAGCTATTGGCGAAGCAGTCAATTTAGCCAAAGATTTGGTAAATGCTCCGGCCGACGACATGACACCACAGGCGCTGATTAAGGAAGCCCTAGCAATTGCTCAAGCTTCCAATGGCGCGATCAAGGTAGAGGTGTATGGACCTGAAGCACTGGAACGCATGAATGCCGGCGCTTTTCTTTCTGTAGCCAAAGGCTCACCAGCCAACGAGCCACCTGCATTAATCACACTCAGCTACACGCCACAAAACGCCAAGCCCGGCACCAAGCTGGCGCTCATCGGCAAATCAATCACGTTTGACTCCGGTGGACTTGATGTTAAGTCCGCCTCCAACATGCGTGACATGAAGGGCGACATGGCCGGCGGTGCAGCAGTATTAGGAGCTATAAAGGTAATTGCCGCTCTAAAGTTACCGATTGCTGTTCAAGCAATACTGCCTGCTACACCAAACATGATCAGCAGCAAGGCTACCAAGCCTGGTGCTGTTGTTACGAGCATGTCCGGTTTGACAATCGAAATCGACAACACTGATGCCGAAGGACGCATGACACTTGCCGACGGCATTACATTCGCCAAGAAAAACGGCGCCACGCATTTAGTCGACATCGCTACTTTGACTGGTGCTGTCTTCTATGCCCTTGGTCCTGACAGAGCCGGAATTTTCGGCAACAACAACCAACTCACCAATCTGGTTGCCGAATCTGGTCAAAGCGTTGGCGAAAAATCCTGGGAATTGCCCTGCTTCGGTGAATTCAAGAAAGCCAATGAATCAGACATGGCCGACCTGAAGAACTCCGGAGGCGCTTTTGGTGCCGGTGCATCTACAGCAGCCACTTTCGTGCTTACTTTTGCCAAGGACACTCCGGCAGTACACATGGACATCGCTGGAGTCTCCATGAAAGGCATGAAGGCCACTGGATACGGCGTGCGCACCCTTGTCGAGGTTGCGCGCCGACTTTCAGAAGGTAAATAGCAAAGACAGGTTCAAACATCGCCATGGCAATTCCATGGCGATGTTGCACTGCAAGGAAATAACTTATGAAAAAGAAACAGTCTCAAAAACTGGCGCAGTTGAATCCAACAAATATACAAATTTCTCCTGACGCTCAATATTTCAGCTTTACGTCTGAATTTGGCTATGGGTTGTCTCGACTTCGCGTGCACACAATAGATCAGCAAAATCAACGAATAATTGCTCCCTCCAAGGGCAAGGACATTACTGACTACCGCTGGTCATACCTACCCGATGTTTTCTTGTACACACAAGTAAACGCCGAGGGAAGCAAACACCTCTACGCCTTGAACCTGAAAACAAATGTAAGACGGTGCTTGACGCCCTTTGCCTCAGCCGACAACTCCATCACACCGGAGATATTGGCAGTGAGCCCCTGCAATCGCAGCGAAATTCTTGTCAGCATGAACCTGGACAATCCGGACATTCATGACGTTTACCGAGTAAATCTCTTAACCGGAGCAATTACACTGGATGCAAAAAACCCCGGCAATGTGATTTCTTGGAATGCTGATATTGCCTTGAACGTCAGAGCAGCCACCTGTCTCAATGAAGACGGCAGCTACGAAATAAAATACAGGAATTATCGCAACCGAGCTTTCGGTGATTGGAAAACTGTAGTGGCGACAAAACCTGGTAGTCGCTGTTCTGCTATAAGCGTTTCGGCATTGTCCGGCAAATTGTATTTCCTGAGAACCTCAGGCAACGTTCAATTGGCCGCTTACGATTTGCAGACGGAAGAAGAAACGGTAATTTACGAAGAGAAGCGAAAGGAACTAGTAACAATCCAGATTAACCCAGCAACGCTAGAAATCAACGCGCTCTTGTTCAGGGACAACAAGCCGGAAGTGCTAAACCCTGAGCTTGATACCGAACTGTCTCGACTAAAGACAATCCGGCAACGCAGATTTCAGGTACTGGACCGCAGTTTGTCCAACGACATATTACTGGTCGCCAGTTTCTCGAAACGTGGAACGCCAAAATACGCGTTGTTTGACAAGACAACCAACCAACTAAAGACGCTCTAACTCTCATTTATTTGCTCAACCTGAGCAAAGGAGGACTTATGTCCAAATCAACTCGACTAGGTTTGATCTTGTATACACTTGCTGCCGTTGCGCTCGTCGTCATGTTATTCGGAGGCTGCAACTTTCAACCGCCTGCTGCCGAGCAGCCAAAAGAAGAAGGACCAATAACAGTCGGCCCGTATCACAGCCCGTATGATGCGCTCACCGATGGCTCAATGAACTGCAACGATTTGCTGATGGCTTCCAAAGACGAGTCGTATGTCGTAAGTCACGACTCGAATAAGATCAGTTCGTACATGCCTCCCGACCAGCTTAAACTTATGACCGAACAACCAAAAGATCTTGGCCTTGTGGTCGCCAATCTCACAAGCAGCACAACCCAGGACGAACCACGTCTAATGGCCACACGAGTGACTAGCGAAGATGGTCATACTCTCATACAGCTACGCAACGAGAAAATGAATATCGATGTCTTCCTGCGCACTAAGGCTCCAGAAATGTTGCCGCGCACCAAGGACTTCGATGGCTCATACGATCGCAAGAAGCTAACAATGCCCGTGCCCGACTCCGTGGATCAAATAGCCCAAAAGCTAATTGCCGCCGGCTATAAATTCAACAACGCCAAGTCCGGTCAATTGCAGTTTGAAACCGGATCGCTGGAAGCAACTTCCGGCTACGGTACTGCTGCAATTATGTTTGATCAAACAACCGCGAAGTAACTCACATCGTTTTGTCTGCTCGACCAAGCCGCGCTAAGCGCGGCGCGCGGAGAGATCTGCCGTGGCGTATCTGAGTTCGTATTTGCAAATGCGAACCTGGCGTACCTGCGGAAGATCTCTCCACTGCGCACCCTGCGGGTGCTTCGGTCGAGATGACAATAAAGAAGCGCCTCGGAATGACAAAAAAAAGGAGTTTCTACTACACCTCCTAACAGACAAAAATGTGTTGCCTTACTTAGTGGTTTCCACCTACCTGGCACACCAGCAATTTGCTAATGTCCTTATCGCAGCCATTAGGGGGCTTCCATGTACCCAACCGAATCTTTTAACTACGACGAACCCAACCTGCCACTGGACGTGCAAAGCAGCAAATTGGCTGATCCAGCTATTTTGCTGGCAGACGCCAACGATACAGATAAGAAAGACCCTAAGCCAGGGTTCTTAGAAAGATTGTCCGCAGCAAAAGACCGATTTTTCAATAAATTAGCTGGGTTGCCGGAAGTAGCAGTCTCCAAAGACCACACCGCTGAGGTACGGACAGACATGGAATACACTGTCTTGCTGGAAAAAACCACCGGCTCCTTGTGCACATTCTTCTATCAAGGTTCCAATGAGCAGCAATGCAAATTAAAGGACGAAGTCACCGAACTATCCCGCTCACTTAACGGCAAAGCAACCTTTGCTTTTGTCGATTCTGACAATGCCAAAAAACTTGTCGGAGCATGCGCGCTGACAGAGAAGCTTCCGGCATTTGCCATCGCCGACAAAAGCAAGCATTACCTACACCTGTACACGCGCACAGCAGAGACAACTAGCTTTAAAGACTTAATTAACCGGTTTGAACGAGGGGATACAAGGAAAGAAGACTAACTATCTCTTTTCAGAGCTATTAGTAGGTCTATCAGTCCGGCAATAGTCTCATGCGCATTCGCGATTCTTCGACTACACAGAAATGCTTGGTCCAATCCACTTCGCTGTTTATCACGCTCAATACCATGACTCTTACGAACTCCGGTGACTTAAGTCGGAATCGAAACAGAATGATTCCATAAGAAGCGCTTCGTCCAGCACGAAAAACCAATTCGCCAAAATCTTTATCAAACTTCATCAAGACACGGTTCTCTGCAAGGGATAGTGCAAGCAATTGCTCATCGCTGCTGCCTGAGATTTCCTCGCACGCCCACACAACGTCATGCCCCTGCTCACGCAAGGCTCTTACTGCATCACCAGGGAAGTTCTCATCCGCTAGTAACAGCAAAACTACACCCCGAGTGGATAGATCTTCTCAGAACCCATTACATCTCTGGCATATGCCAAACAAGCTCGTATATCATCAGCGCTAAGGTTTGGATAGTTACCTTGAATCTCTGATTGGCTCCATCCCTGTGCCAACAAGTCGATTACAAACTCGACGGACAGCCTCGTACCTTTCACAACCGGTTTGCCGGCAACAACTGCCGGATCAATTACTATCCGGCCTTGCCACGAGGCATCTCCCTTGTTTTCTTTCTGGTACATAGGCGCACCTAGCTTTTTTCAGAAGTTCCTGGTCCGTTACCTTTGCCTTCGCTACTGGATGATTTATCATCACCAGCTGCGACCTTCTCACCCTTGCCTTTTTTGGCCGGAGCTTTATCAAAGCGAATTTCTTCACCCTCGAGGATGGTGGTGATTGTGTCGCCTTCCTTAAACTTGCCTTGCAGGACTTGCTCAGCAAGCGCGTCTTCCAGGTATTTCTGAATAGAACGACGCAATGGACGGGCACCGTAAGTCGGATTGTATCCGTCCGTGGCAATGAAGTCCTTGCACTCGTCGGAGATAACAAGTTCCATGCCTTGCGACTTGATCCGGCTTTGCAGGTCTGCCGACATGATATCGACGATGCGGCGGATTTCTTCCTTGGTCAACTGTTGGAAGACAATGATTTCGTCGATACGGTTTAAGAATTCCGGGCGGAATGTCTTCTTCATCGAGTCCATAACCAGTTCTTTTATCTTCTTGTAGCGTTCCGTATGCTCAACCTGCTTAGCTTGTTGCGCGAAGCCGACTTGCAGAGCCGTCTTATCAATAAATTGAGCTCCAACGTTGGAGGTCATAATGATAATCGTGTTCTTGAAGTCAACCGTGCGTCCCTTACTGTCGGACAAGCGTCCATCATCAAGGATTTGAAGCAATACGTTAAACACATCCGGGTGGGCTTTTTCAATTTCATCAAATAGGACCACGCTGTATGGCTTGCGACGTACAGCTTCCGTTAATTGACCGCCTTCCTGGTAACCAACGTATCCAGGTGGTGAGCCTATCAACTTAGACGTCGTGTGATGCTCCATAAACTCGGACATATCTATACGAATGAGAGCATCTTCCGAACCGAAGAAGTAGCCGGCCAAAGCCTTAGCTAATTCAGTTTTACCAACGCCGGTTGGTCCGGAGAAGATGAAGCTGCCGATTGGTCTCATCGGGTTTTTCAAACCGACACGAGCCCTGCGGATAGCCTTAGCCACGGCTTCCACTGCTTCGTCCTGACCAATAACACGCTGGTGCAGAACATCGGACATATGGAGAAGCTTCTCGGATTCACCTTCGGTCAACTTGAGCAGAGGAATTCCAGTCCAGGAGCTGACCACATAGGCCACTTCTTCGCCTGAAACAGTCGGTTTTTCTGTTTCTTGCTTGGCTTTCCATTGAGTTTGGATATCGCGAATCTTTTCAGAAAGTTTGGTTTCTGATTCACGCAAGGAGGCAGCTTTTTCAAATTCCTGATTACGGATAGCCATTTCCTTGTCGCGACGGACTTTGCGCAACTCGCGCTCAACTTCTTTACCTTCAGGAGGTAAAGAGCTGGCACGTAAGCGCACACGGGAAGAAGCTTCATCTACCAAGTCGATAGCTTTATCCGGCAAGAACCTGTCGCTTATGTACCTGTCTGAGAGCTTAGCGGCTTGATCAATTGCCTCATCGGAAATGATTAAACGGTGGTGCTCTTCATATTTAGGACGCAAGCCACGCAGGATTTCAATTGTTTCGTCCACGGATGGCGGGTCGATGATTACCGGCTGGAAGCGACGTTCCAAAGCTGCGTCGCGCTCAATGTGCTTACGGTACTCGTCCATGGTCGTGGCGCCAATGCACTGCAATTCACCACGGGCCAGAGCTGGTTTCAAGATATTGGCGGCATCGATGGCGCCTTCGGCAGCACCGGCTCCAATTAATGTATGTAATTCGTCGATGACCAGCATGACATTGCCGGCAGAGCGAATTTCATCCATTATCTTCTTCAAGCGCTCTTCAAATTCACCGCGGTATTTGGTTCCGGCGACCAACAAGCCGATGTCCAGCATGACAATTTTCTTGTCCATGAGGATATCCGGCACGTCAGCATTGGTAATACGGATGGCCAAACCTTCAGCAATAGCTGTTTTACCAACCCCTGGCTCACCGATTAGGACTGGGTTGTTCTTTGTTCTGCGTCCCAGGATTTGGATGACGCGCTCAATTTCCTTTTCACGACCAACAACCGGATCAAGCCTGTTTTCACTGGCTGCTTGGGTGAGGTTCATGCCGAATTCATCTAAAGTCGGGGTCTTTGAGCGTCCGGTGCCTGTTTGTGCTCCACCACCGCCGCCGCCAGTTGTAGCAGCGCTTGTTTCGCCCAAGAGTCTGATGACGTGACTGCGGACTTTGGTAAGATCGACGCCCAGATTTTCCAGGACTCGAGCGGCAACGCCTTCACCTTCACGAATTAATCCAAGAAGGAGGTGTTCGGTACCTATGTAATTGTGACCAAGTTGTCTGGCTTCATCCCAGGACAACTCTAAAACTCGTTTGGCACGAGGAGTAAAGGGTATTTCGACCGCCACAAAACCGGAACCGCGTCCGATGATTTTCTCTACCTCGACCCTGGCATCCTTTAAATTGACGCCCATCGACTTCAGAGTCTTGGCGGCAATTCCAGTGCCTTCGCCAATCAGCCCGAGAAGAATCTGCTCGGTGCCCACAAAATTGTGGCCTAACCGGCGCGCTTCTTCTTGCGCGAGCATGATGACCTTAATGGCCTTTTCGGTAAACCTTTCAAACATTTTGGGCTGAGCCTCCCTAACGTCCTCTAATGTAAGTCCATTCTAACAGACCGTGTCTCTCATCAACTGTTCCGAAATTGGCTTGGCACAAGCGTCTTGCAGCCCACATTTAACTGGTTGGCAACCGGCGAATTTTGTTTCAAAGCGAACGTTTATTTTTCCTGTCCACAACCAAAATTGGCGCCGGGAAGCACCTTTTGCGAGCCGCGCTAATCCGAGAATGATTATCAAGTACTCACACCACATCTAAACTAATTGGATTTCGGCGCTATTGCAGGCTCCAAAAGACCGCCCCCTTTAGCTTTATATTTAATTTTCCTTGACAATTAGATCTAATACTTCGTAAGTTCAAATACTAGATCCATAAGCAATTCAATAAGAACTTCTACTAACAACCCAAACCAAGTAACCATTTAAGTTTTCAACCAAGCGACAAGCATTTTGCGTGTTGCTGGTTTTGTGCGTCTTGTTGTTGTGGATCTGCCTGGCATCACACAAAAGGAGACATTGACTATGAACGAAGAAAATAACGACAACCAAATCGACTCGACCATAATTGCTGCAGCCTTCAAAGAACATGACCGAGCGATAAGGAAGGCAGAAAACGCATTCGAGAAAAGTATCAGCCCCTTCGTCAAGGCATGCGACCAGATTTTGGCTGAACTAAATGCCCAACTGATTAAAAGCGAAGCAAACACTAAACCTGCCTACGACGCCGAAACTTCAGCTGCAAAAGCCGAATTGGAGGAGGCAAAAAAGAAGGCAGAGCGCCAATGCCAGATTGAAGTAGAAAATTACGAGCTGGAATTCAAGGCACAACTGGAATTCCAGGCACAAGAGGAATCCTGGGAAAAGTACCCAGAGGCAAGTAAACAGGTGGCAAAGTACAAACACATGACTCCCATTTGGGAATACGCCTCTAAGAGACTGCCAAAGTTGATTCCGTACGAAGCCCGACCATATTATTATCGTCTCGTGTCTGCTTCAACTGCTGCCGCGCTAATAGATTGTGAATGGCGATATCTTCAAATCCCCTACCAGCAAGCGATAGAGGAAGCGAAAGCGGATAAGCTACGCCAGCTTCAGCGCCAAATGCACAGCAAAATAAATGAAGCCAATGGAAGAAAAGCAGAGGCTATTGATGTCGCCACAACTGTCTATCATAGGCGCACATACGTAGCGGAACAAAAATACCGGAGCGAGATAGAACCAATTAAGAAAGCCATTGGGATTGAAGAGGCAAAATTCCGCAACCAAATCCGAGAATACGAGGATCTCTTCAAAGCCTCTCTAAAAGCCGCCCAAATTAAGTTGTTTTCGACACTAAAACTCTGAAGTCAGAAAGCTTCTTTCTTCAATCAATCTCAAAAGGCAGCCGCAAAGCTGCCTTTATTTTTTACGGAGGTAACCCTATGAATAACGGGTTAAGAGATGCGTCTGTGACATTTATCACCGTTGTCTTCCTGGCTGTGTTCGGTCTGGCATATTTCAAGCTGGACGCAGAGCCCACAATTACTTCATTCAGCTTGCCGCCATGCGTGCAATACGACATGAGTCGCGGTGAGCGCATTTGTTCTGCCTGGGACCATCACATGATGGAATATCCCGAACGGATAAAGCAGGAGGTCGTACATCTTCTGCAGGAGACGACAAAAGAGCACGGACTGGAAGGCGACCTCAAGGAGTTAGCCAACAGCATTGCCAATGAGATGAAAAATCAGGGCAAGCACAAGGCTGCGGTTGAGGTTTTTCAGGAACTGCTCAACACAGAAAAACTTGTCGGCACACGCGGTATCTCTCTTGTTGAAACATACAACGATTTAGCTGAGACATACACTGCGGCAAAAGACTTCGTCAAAGCCGAGGAAGCCCTGCAAACAGCACTGAGGCTGACAGAAGAATTTAGGACCCCGGACATAAAGCCGGCACCGAAGCCCGAGACCAAGGACAATAAGCCGGACGGCTACGCAGTAGCTCGTTGCTTGGATAAGCTCGCCGACTTGCAAAAAATTCAAAAGAGCTACCAGAAAGAACTGGAGTTAAGAGAAAAGGCGCACAACATGCGAGTAGCCGAGTACGGTGAGGGCAGTCCCTTCCTTGTCGAATCCTATTACAACTTGGCTGATTT
This sequence comes from Chloroflexota bacterium, assembly GCA_005240105.1. Classification (GTDB taxonomy): domain Bacteria; phylum Cyanobacteriota; class Vampirovibrionia; order Obscuribacterales; family Obscuribacteraceae; genus SBAT01. The sequence goes on along the minus strand of SBAT01000126.1, from coordinate 3,125 downwards.
AGCGTCTCGCTTAGGACAAAAAACCAAAGCGGTAACGCTACTGGTTGAGGCTTTAAGAATAGCCGATCATCGTCCCGCCGGCTCTGAAGCAAGGCAACTACGCCAAAAAATAAGAGACCTCTGCACGGAGACGCCTAAAAAGTAGTCTCCAATTTCATGACTTTTAAGGCGCGGCAATAGCTGCGTCTTTTTCTTTGGAGATACGACTATGAGAAGCTTGGTTAAAAAATCAGGCGTGGCACGCGCTTTGGCATTTGTCTTCGCCTGCCTGCTACCAGTAACAAATTTGTCTCCGGCATTTGCTGAAGACCCGATGTTGCCTGAAAACAACTTTGAATACAACCAAGCGTCTCAGGTACTGGCCGAAGACCGCACGGTTGACTATTCAGCAATGAGAGCAGATCTCGCAGAACGCGCGCAAGCGCTTTCCGATTCCATTCAAACTGCTCAACAGCTCAATCTTGATGTGCCTATGGCTGAAGTCAAAAAGACACAACAATCAGCCATCGCCCATCAAAAAGCATTCAACGATGCAGCCGCTGCCAACCAGTCAGACAAAGCACGCAGCGAATATCGCCTGGCGCGCTCCACCTTTGCTCTTGCTTACGGCATGTCCATGCCCAGTCGAGCTGTTGAAGGACGATGCATTTGGCTAGACCGCGGCACAATTGTCGGCACAAAAGATGCAAAAGGCATGGCCGACTTGTTCAACACACTTGAACAATGTCACTTCAACGTTGTGTACTTCGAGTACAACAACGGCGGCTACGCCATGTGCGACAGTGACTTGCTGACCAAGTATCCAACACTTGCCGCCGGTTACGACCCGCTTGCTTCGGCATTGCAAGAAGCAAGAAAGCGCGGTATGGAATTTCACATCTGGCTAAGAGTGTTTGCTGTCGGCAACCGAGGACTCAACCCGATGCTGGGGAAACCTTCTGATTACCCAGGTCCGGTACTGGAGAAGAACAAAGACTGGGCATTGCGTGCAGCCAACGGATCCGTCTTTCCTCCGCAAGCGGACAAGGAAACTTGGATAAGTCCGGCCAATGAACCTGGTTGCGAATTCATCAAGAGTTTTATTCTGGAAGTTGCCCGCAAGGACATCGACGGAATTCAACTTGATTACATTCGCTTCCCGTTTCAGAAAGTGGGCACAGAAGTCGGCTATGACAAAGCCAGTCGCGCGTCATTCGAAAAAGAAACCGGGCTCAGCCTGGGCAACCTCGACGACAAAACGCGCCGAGCATGGCAAGCCTGGAAAACATCCAAGGTCAGCAAATTTGTACAAAACATTTCGCTGACACTTAAGAGGACTAAGCCAAACCTCGTTGTTTCCGCTGCTGTCTATGCATTCAGACGCGAACTGCGCCTGAGCATCATCCAGCAAGACTGGGAACCATGGACTCAAAGCGGTTGGATCGACACGCTCAATCCAATGACTTACGACGAATCGCTCGATGTTTTCATCGCTGATTCTAAGTTCGTCAAACGCTCGACTGGCAGTAGCTGTTTCGTCTATCCAAGCATTCCCTACTTCCGTATCGATGACGGAGTGGGTGTAATCGACCGTATAGACGAAGCGCGCAAACTGGGTGCACTGGGAACAACTGGTTTTGCGACAGCTCAGCTGGATGTTGAGAAAATCAAATATCTCAAGCTTGGCCCAAATCGCAAACCAGCCATTATGTCGCCACATTCGCTGCCGGTACGTGGAACACAACTCATGTTTGATGAATTCGCCGCTTGCATTTACAAGTGCTCTGGTGGAACTTGCAAACCCGTGTTGGCCACACAAGCAGAGGACAGCCAGATACTTGTCCAAATCGAAGAAGTTCGACAGGCACTTATGCAAGTAAACGACAACAGCAAGGTCAGCGATCTGGAAGCAGTAATGCCAAAGATCGAGGAATTGCAAAAGTCGATAAACAAATGGCTAAGTCTAGAGTCAATGGTCAATCGCAGCCTACGAGTGGTTTATCTGAACAACTCGCTTAACGACGTCAAAGCTGTTCTTACTTACGCCATTCAACGGGCGAAGTTAAAAGAACAGCTTTCGCCGACCCCCTCACAAGACACATCAAACTAACAATTATTGGAGAATTCAACAATGAACGCAATTACATTGCCTTACGTCCTTTCAATCCTTGCCGCTGTGCTAATCGGCAGGTGGATTTCAATCACCGTCTCAAAGAAATTTAGAGACAAAGATACGCAATTCATGAACTTCGAACTTCTCACCAGAATTCCACTGTTCAGTCTATTCTTCGTATCAGCAGCTTTCGCATTGCAGACGCCGGCAATTACACTTGGCTCGCTGACAATCGCAAGCTTTTCACCAGCGGTTCTGCTCACTTATCCGACAGCAATCTTTCTTGGTTTGGCTAACCAACGCTACGGCGTTCTCAAGCCATTCAATCCAAAAGAATTGGATCCACAAGGCGCAGTTGGTCTGGCTTTGCTCTATGCAACTGCCGGTCTAACTCTGGCAACTCTTCTCCTGCTTCCAGCGGGTGGAGCATTGGTACAAGGATTTGCTGCCGCTGCCGGCGTTGCATACCTTTCAGGCGTAGTGCTTCTTTATAAAGCGCTAAGCAAACTGTTCGGTTAACCACTGCCGGACCTCGTCAAACAAGCATGTCTTTCATTTTGACGGACTCTGAGTATGACTTTGCTAAGAGAAACTTTGCCAAGCTTAGCAGTCAGCTCATAAAACAGAGTCAAAAATTCAAACGGGATGAAGTCGGTCGCAAAGAACGCAAACGACTGATGACCCCCGACATGAGGAAGCTGAAAGCAGCAAGAAAAGATCTTGCCGCTTACGAAGATCTCAAAGACGGCAAGCTTCCCAAAAACTTCGAGTTCATCGGACTCGGACGCCAGCTTGTCTATCTGCGCATAGCCAATGGCTTATCGCAAGTAGAACTAGCTGCCCAACTTGGCGAAGAAGCTCGCAAGATAGACAGCGATGAGCGCACTGAATATCAAAGCGTCAGCGTTGCCTATGTGCAACGTGTTTTAAGCGCCTTGAGAGCCCGCGTTCGACTTGTAGCAAAGCTTCCAAAGCCGGCAAAAAACTCCAAGAAGTGAAACAAGAGGAATCAACTATGAACTTATTCAAACTC
>SBAT01000013.1 GCA_005240105.1 Chloroflexota bacterium | reverse complement strand
TTGCAGCGAACAGTCATTGAGGTCAATGAGGTCTTCGCTTACGCCCACCAGTCCACTAGTCAGCGGTGACAACATGTAGACCAAAGGCTTTGTGGGAGTTGTCCACCAGGGCAAAGTGTCGCGGTGGCGCTCGCAAAGCAAGTAATCTAAATAGAATAACTTGCGTAGGCGGTCGCGGATGAGCACTGGTTTGTCATCGCAGGCGATAAACCAGGAAATATGTTTTTCCAGGAGTACCTTGTGCTCTGCAATGAAGTTGAAGATCAGGTGATCTCTTTCATTTAGTTGGATTGCCATTTGTTTGTCCTCTTTGTATTAGTTAAGTAGTCGAATAAAATTTGTTATTTGCGGCTTACATATTGGGTTAGGGCATCATCGTAATGTGCTCGGTGCACCTTATATGTTTTGCGCAGGCTCTTGTCCAGTTTGCCCAGGTCGGTATTGCTTCTGGCAAGGGCCTGTCCCCTTTGTTTGATATCGTTCAATTGAGACTCCAGTTCTTCCATGGAATTGGCTGGTGGTCTTGGACGAATCATGTCTTCAAATACCAGTGCAGCATCGTCATACCAATCGGAGACTAGAGTACGATATTCTTTGACGTCGCTGCCCAAGCCGCTTGGCAGTGGCAGAGTTCTTATAGTGCGTGCCAGTTGGCGGTAATTTCCGGCCACCTTGCTTGCTGTATCGCACCATTTTTCAACTCGCTCAGGGTCTTGATTAAAGGGTCGATTCAGGACGGCATCATCAGCTGCTGTTGGTCTGAGCTTAACTACTGCGTTGTCTACAGCTTCGAACCACTGGGTCGGTGTAGCAAATCTCATTGCTGGTTTAGCTTGATGAGACGCGTGACCGGTCTTTTTCGTCGAACGAGCAAAGACATCGCCTTTTGGTGTTGCCGCATGACCAGCTTGTACTGATAAGATGGCAAAGACAAAGGCGAGTGAAGCTGCTTTTGCAACTTGAACTCTGTTCCTATTGTAGTTTGTCAACGTTTTCATTGTGGTTACCTGTGTGGTTTACGATTGTATGGACTACGGATTATATGGCTTAGCCAGTGGTGCTACGGGTATACCGGGGCGGGCCGGAGTCATTGGTGTTTGGAATGGAATTGGTGGTGAGCTTGATGGCTGGACAAATTTGTCTTGTACCAGGGCATCATGCGGCCGATGCATACGAGCACTTAAGACATCGCTGTTGCTGTGCATCATATTCAGGATGACGATTTTGTAAATCGTGTATGCACACAAGAGAAGTCCAAGGCCGAAGAATGCTTGAGCAACGCGAATACCGGCAAGGGGATGACCAAGCACCACAGACAAAGAACCTGTAGCTACCCAGATAGTTGCTGCAACCAGTCCAACCAAAATTAGCCAGCGGCACATTGGGCGAATAACGGGCAGTGGTCCATCAAAGTCGTAGAGACTTTCTTTTTCCCGATCTTGATAGGTTGGATTTTGTCTGCTTTTGCCGCTCAACATTGGCAAACTCTTCATGGGGTCGTTTCTGAACACAAGTTTGGATTGACCTGTTGTTGGATCGTATTCAACATAGGGACGTGATTTCGATTCTAGTTTGTAGTTTGGATAAGGGTTGAGCACCTTTTCTTGAATCTCTTCGACTTGCTTCTTGTTAGCGGCAACTTTGATTTGCTGTTGTCCGGATAGCATGTTGATCTTGAGGATCCGGTTGATATCGGCAATCTGCTTGGCAGAAAGTTGGTCCGGGCGAATGACAAAGGCCATGGCATTGTTGACGTACACCATAACTTCAGTGCGGTCCTTGGCCTGATATGTAGCCAATCCGGTACCTGGTCCGTTGCCGGCAGAACCTGTCGGTGGCGGCAAAGGAGCAATTTCATCGCCTGGCTCAACGCGCCACGGCTGTGGTCCATCACCTGGCGGCAGTGGGACTAGTTGATCGGCCGCTGGGCTGTACAAGACACCGGGTTGGCGCATGCCCATTGGACCTGGTCCTGCTGGCACGCCGGGTACACCTCCTGGCATACCACCACCAACGCCACCACCAACGCTGCCGCCGCCGCCAATTCCGCCGGCAAAGCCGCCACCTGGTGGCATTGGCACACCACCGCCGTTAGGAATTCCCGGAATCCCACCGGGCTTTGATGGTACGCTGCCAGGTTGCTGTTGCTGAGCGGAAACCTCGACAGAGCAAATTCCTGCTAGAGCTGTCAATGCCATTGAGACAAGGGTAAGAGCTGCCAGGCCCCTTGTACTCTTTATTTTGGCTATTGTCTTAAACATAGTTCTGTCTCCGTCCTTAGTCTTTGTCCGTGGTGAGGGCGTGGTCTGGGTCTGTAGCCGGGGCTGTGGACGGCATGGTGGAATCTTCGGCTAAGAACATGGTCAATTGGCTGATTGGTTCAAAGTCAAGAATGTCTTCATCGGTGATTTCGCATTCGTCGTCGCATTCAATGTCGTTGTTTTCAATGATTTCGTTTTCTACTTGTTCTTCGGCTTGCATTTGCACTGTTTCCTCAGGGTGGTTTTCTGTAGTTGTTTCTTCGGCAACGAGATCGCGGGTTTCTTCATTTATAAAGGAAGAGACAAAATCGACTTCCGGATCTATGTCGTCAATTAATGGTCCTTGCGTAAGCTCCAACTGTGATGGGGCTCCGTGCCTGCCTTTGGTTAGAGAAGTTATGATGGGTGTTGACTGTGGCGGCAATTCCGGCACATAGTCCCCAGCTGGAATTTCCAGTATCTTGATGCCGTCAACTTCAACCTGACTGACAGCCGAGACGCCATATTCCTGTTCTAATGTTTTATTTTGTCCAACACAGGACTTGTCTTGTATAGGTTCAAATGAGTCAACGACTCGTCCAAGTTTTACTTCCAAACCAAGGCCGCGCAATTCGCAACAAAGGCCGTCAAAGGCAGCCGTGCGTCCGGCCGGCGATAAAGGTTTGCCCTGGACAATGTCAGCGTAGGCTTGGTGGCGCCCTTCAATATCATCAGCCTTGATGGTCATCATTTCGTTGAGCAAATGAGCAGAGCCATAAGCTTGAATGGCCCATACTTCCATTTCTCCAACTCTTTGTCCGCCATGATTGGCTTTGCCGCCAACCGGTTGCTGAGTAACGGCGGCATAAGGTCCACCAAGACCAGAGCGGGCGTTTATCTTGTGCAACACAAGTTGATTGAGTTTGAGTATGTACTGGCGACCGACCAATACCGGGCGATCGAAAGCTTCACCGGTGCGACCGTCGTACAAGGTGACTTTACCGTCGTGGCCCATCCATTCATAGCCAGGTGTTTTGCGCACTTCAGCCAAAGCTTCCATGACAAGTTTGTGCGAAGCATCTGCTTCAATGGACTCGTCAAACTGGTGGATGCGGTAATAGCGATTCAAAATTGAGGCATAAAGTCCCAGCTGTGTGTCGAATACTTGTCCGACGTTCATGCGGCTTGGCACGCCCAGGGGGTTGAGGACGAGATCGACAGGCGTCCCATCGGGCATGTATGGCATGTCTTGATCGGGGACAATTGTGGCCACGATGCCTTTGTTGCCGTGACGTCCGGCCAATTTGTCGCCGACTTCCAGAGGGCACATACGAGCAATCAATACTTCAATTTCACAGATCAAACCGGCTTTCAATTCCGGCGTTGTTTCCGGCGTGAAGATGCGAACATCAATCACGCGTCCGCCGGAACCGTGCGGCACACGCAAGGATGTGTCGGCCATTTCTTCGGCGACCTTACCGAATATGGCCTGCAAAAGCTCATCTTCTGCTGAAAGTGCTTTTTGTTCTTTGGGCGATAGTTTAGAAACGAGAATGTCGCCTGGTTTTACATTGCTGCCAATTTTGGCAATGCCGCGATCGTCTAAATGCTCCAGATCAGCAAGCGCCACATTTGGCAATTCCGGAGTTAGGATTTCCGGTCCGCGTAGGGTTTGGTGAACACCTATTGTGTGCTTTTCAATTTCGACGTGACTTAGCTTGTTGTCTTTGACCAGTCCTTGTCTGACGACGATGGCGTCTTCGAAGTTGTAACCGTTCCAAGACAAGAAAGCAATTAGCAAATTGCGTCCCAGAGCCAATTCACCTTGATCAATTCCAGGACCGTCAGCGATTATCTGTCCAGTCTCTATTTCATCGCCAACCTTGACGGTTGGGCGTTGGTCAAGAATGGTGTTCTGGTTGGTGCGGTCAAAGCGAATAAGAGGATAATTTCTTTCCTCGCCGCTTGCTTGTTTGACGGTGACCTTTTTACCGGAGACCTTTGTTACGGTGCCGGATCTTTTGGCAACTACCGAGTGACCGGATGAGCGAGCAACAATCTTTTCCATGCCTGTGCCGACACGTGGGCGTTCAGGGCGCACCAATGGCAAGGTTTGGCGCATCATGCCGCCGCCCATAAGAGCACGGTTGGCGTCATCATGCTCCAGGAATGGTATAAGGGCAGAGCCAACTGAAATGAAACCTTGAGGGGCAATGCCGATCATGTCTACTTCGGTTGGCGTCACAGTATAGAAGAGGTCGCCACGGCGGACAGCGACGTGTGGTCCTACTATTTCGTCGTTTTCAACTTTAGTGTCCGGTGGGGCCAGCGTAAAGCGTTTGTCATCGGATGGTGTCAGGAAACAAATCTCGTCTGTTACCTTGCCGTCAATGACGCGTCTGTAGGGGACGGTCATAAAACCATGGTCGTCAATGCGGCAGTAAGTAGCCAGGTATGAGACCATGCCGCAGTTTTTGCCTTCCGGAGACTCGACCAGACACACGCGGCCAATTTGGCTGGGGTGAACGTCGCGCATTTCGACAGGAGCGGCGTTTGGATCGATACCGCCAGGTCCGAAGGACGTTATTCTTCTTCTGTGCGATAGTTCGGAAAGTGGATTTTGTTGATCTAAATACTGCACGAGCGGATTGCCGCCAAAGAATTTATTGATGGCATTGACAAAAGCACGGGTGTCGACAAAATCCGTCGGGCTGCCAATTTCGTCATCTTCATGTAATTCCAGTCGGGTACGCACTGAACGAGCCATCTGAGCTAGAGCCGGGCGAACTGCTCGCGTCAGAATTTCGCCAACTCCACGTAAGTGACGGTTTTCCAAGGAGTCGATATTATCGATGTGTCCATGACCATGGGGCAATGCCATCAGGTATTCGAATGCTGCTAAAAAGTCTTCGGCTGTAAGTTGCAGGGTGTCCATTTCGATATTGAGTTTGTTGTTGACGCG
>SBAT01000111.1 GCA_005240105.1 Chloroflexota bacterium | reverse complement strand
GGCCCAGCAAGCACAAAAAGAAATTGAACAGATTCGCCAAGCCCTAAACTGGACCGATACGACAAAAAATCAACCTGGTGAGGTCAAAATTGGTCAAAGGGTCAAGGTCGTATCCCTTAACCAAGTAGGCACAGTGCTTGAAGCACCAAAGTCATTTCAGGCTGAAAGTTCAGTCACCATCAAAATCGGCAACTTTCCAGTTAAGGTCTCTCTGTCCGATTTAGTAATTGTTGATCACAGCACTTCTTCCAAAGATCACCAACCGGCAAAGATTAAATACCAAAGTCCGGTCAACACAAGTTTAAGCTCACAAGTTAATGTCTTTGTGCAAACTGCAGCCAATACATTAGATTTAAGGGGTCACCGAGTATTAGAGGCTATGGACGAGCTGGAGAAGTTTCTCGACCATTCCACAGTCGCAAATCTAAGCCCTGTAATGATAATTCATGGTCATGGAACAGGCGCTGTTAAAGCTGCCGTTAGGGATTACCTGAGAACATCTTCTTACGTAGAAAAGTCTCGTCCGGGGGAACCTTACGAAGGCGGAGACGGGGTCACCGTTGTCGAATTAATCTAAAATCCGCATAGATACCGGCACAACTGCGGACAGTTTCGTATTTTCCCCACATACATGTAGGGGCGGCATAATTAAACTAGGCGCCATAGAATCCCAGTTGCAGTGTACACAACCCGGAGAGAAGGCATGGACGGACAAGACGATAAGCAACAGCCAATACCAGCAACCGAATTTGGTTCGGAAGCGCCTGGCTCAGATAAAGTCCAAAAGACTCAAGCAACAGGCAAGGGCTCATCTGATGCCTTGTCACAAGCAGCCACTGAATCGGCAGAAGTAGCCAAAGGCAAAAAGGTCCAACCGGTCTTCAAAGCCGGCGTCCCCCAAATGGATAATTCGCAAGCACCGGCTCCTTCTCCAGAACCAATTGTTCAGCCTCACGAGGCTCCTAAACCCGCTGCAACCACGCGTCCTAGCTCAATCTACGATCTAATCAATCAAGCTCGTCAGGCGCCCACCCCTGAAACTGCGCCAATGCAGTCGGACGCCTATTCAATCGGACAGTCTAATGACCAAGTTTCCCGCACCCAAGACACACAAGGTCCAAGCGGCAACTGGAATAGCGCCAAGTTTATCAACCCGTTGCCACTGCTTAATGCTGCAGATGAAGCTCATAACAAAAATGACTTAGACTCGGCTTTCAAAACGCTGGCTAAAGCCCAAGACGCCGTCGACTTGCTCACACCAGACAACCTTCGTGTAATTGTTAATGATCTGAAAAGGCTAAAGATCGATCTTGCGCAGGAGACGGACTCAACAAAGAGCGATCAGATAAAGAGGCGCATAGTTGAGGGCACTCAAATTCTCGATAGGCTCTGGGAGTGTCCATTGCGTCTGGCATTTGCTATGTTTTCTCATGCTTCAGCGAATGACCAAGCCCGGACAGAGGCTTACCGCTTATTGCGAGATGCTGTCAGAATGCTGCCAAAACTCAAAGACGATCCGGACGTCAAAAAAACTATAGAATACACCTCCAGTCTCTATGGCAATATGGCTCCAGCTGTAAAGCAAGCGATGGAGCAAGCAGTAGCTACTGGTGCACAACTGGGCCAACAAAATCCACTGCCAAGATCGGAATTCCAAGATGATCCACAATTGGTTGAGAGACTAGCCGAACAAGGACGCCAGGCTCGACTTGATTCACCGGATCCATATGTACATGCTCGCGAAGCTGCCGTATTAATGAAATCGAAAGGCGTCTTGAGTCAAGAAGCTAGAGATGAGCATGACAAATCTATTGAGCTGGCTAAGAAAATTGAAAACGCTAAGAAAGAATCATTCAATTCCGTACTTGGCGAGATTGGTCAAATCAAAAAAGACATCTACGGCAAACAAGCAGAGCTAGCTAAATTGCAGGATCAAATAAACGTCCTCAAGAAAGAAAGTAAGTCTATTACAACGGAAGTAGTAGCCATTAACGCCGCTCGCTCTGAGGAAGACAAAAAGAGCCACAGTGCAAACATGCTGGACGCAGGCTGGTCGCTCTTCAATCGCCAACTGAAAGAATGGAATGGTGACGCAGCCAAAGAAGAGAATGTCTATCAAGGAAAAATGGCCGAGTTGACCAAAAGAGGCAACGAACTACGCAAGCTGGAAGCACAAAGAAAGGCTCTGGAAGGCGAGATAAAGTCATCAGAGGGCTCTCTCAAAGACAAGCAAACTAAATTAGCCGAAATTGGCAAACCAATTGCCGATAAGCACGTCAGTTACGCCAAGGCCCTTTTGACAGATGCCGACGTGCGCGTCGACAACGCCATCAAGGCAAAAGCTGAAGGCAAAGATGAAGAGTGCAAAAACAACCTGGCTCAACAGATGACCGATATCGTTAATGCCTCTCTACAGTTGAACAGAGCAGAGAAGATAACGCCGGAACTAGCCAACAATGAAGAGCTGAAAGAACTAAAGAAAAAGCATAACTTCGTTACAACTTCAATTGGCGAGAACATAAAGGACATCACACCAGAACTAAAACAAGATCTGGATGACCGCTTCTTGACTCTGGTTAACGTCTACAACAAGCAGCGCACAGATGAGTTACCAACGGCCATAGCTGCCGAGATTAAACAGATTCAAGACTTACAAAAAGAGTTACAAGCAGCCATTGCCGCCGGCGCCAATGTAAAGGCAATTGAGAACCTGCAAAAAGAGTTACAAGCAGCCATTGCCGCCGGCACCAATGTCAAGGCGATTCAGGGCTTGCAAACAGAGTTAAATGGACTCAAATCCTACTACCCAGAACTGAAAGACGATCCTAAACTTAGAGCTGCTCTGAGCCTAATCGGGCGCGGTGCACCAATTACTGATGAAGCTCTAGCTGAAACCGCAACAATACAATCAAAAGCATTGAAACTGGGCGAAAACTTGCAGACCGGAGTTGGGGCAATGCAAGCTTTTGAAGAATCGATGTCCAAACGCCAGTATAAGGACGCCGAAGAAGTCTTGAAGATTGGCATGGAAAATCTAAAACCCATAGCCAAAGAACAACACGATCAGCTGCAAGCAGTAACACAAGCTTTCAATAACTGCAGAGACCTCGACGAGATGGTCGGCTTAAGGCAACAAAAAGAAGCTCTGGAACAAGGAATTGCTGGTACTGAAGCAAAGATTCTCGATTCAATTGGCTCACTGTACCTAACTCCAGAACAATATAACGTAAAACAAAAAGACGGCACAGTTAAACAAGAAATAGGCCCTGGCTTAAAGCCGGAGCAAGCTCTACAAGCTCTCAAGCAAGCCAAAGAAGCCTTCCCAGGCATTGAGAAAAATCCACTGTATGACGAACAGTTGAAGACAGCTCAAGGTCTGCTCAAAGGCGTCAAGGAAATGGAGATAAAGGCTCGCGACGATGCCGATAAAGCCAAAGAAGCAGGAATTGATTTAGCCACGACACTAACCAGCTGGGGTGCAGCCGCAGGCGCCGGGGCCTTAGCCACAGGCGGACTAATTGCCGCCGGTGTTATGGTAGCTGGAGCACCGGTCACAGTACCGGCCGCACTTGCCATAGTCGGTATCACTACCGTTGTCGGAGCCGTCACAGGCGGTTTGACAAAATGGGGCTTGTCCAATGCCTTGGATGCCAAAGATAAGGACTTTGGCAGGAACATGTCCGAGGGAGCCCTTAATGGCGCAACTTCCGGTCTCGGTGGTGGCGGCTTGAAAGTAGGCGGCATGGTTCTTGCTCAAGGTTTCCGCGGCGCCGGCATAGCCTACGAAGGAATTAAATATGCTGATGTCTATGCCAAAGTATCTAAGGTAGCACCGTTAAATCAATCGGTCGCAACCATACTCCAAGGGGCCAAGGGCAATGTCGCTAAAGAAGTCCAATTAGGTGAGCAAATACTTGAAGGACATCTAAAAGCCGGCAAGATTACTGAACAAACGTACAATACAGCTAAATCCTGGCTTTCAGGACAAGGCATGGTCAAAGGCGTAAAAGTAAACACAGCCGAGATTTTGCAAGCTTCCGGAATTACGATGTCTGAAGAAGCAGCAACAGCCGCTGGATTGAAAATGGCTGCAGCCGCAGGCGCAAATGGTACAGGAGCCATTAATGCCGGCTATCAAGCCTTGAAAGTTGGCATGCCAGAGGCTAATTTGCCAACCTATGCTTGGTACAATCTCATCGGAAAGGGTGCCAACATGGGCAGAGGACTAGCGCACAATGTAGGTAACTTTGGCCAGCAGATCGCCTACGCAACGCCTTACAATCTAACCAGAACAGCATTTGCCAGTGTTCCATTGGCAACAGCAACCGGTATCTACAACGCAAACAAATACGGCTCCAAAGTTGCAGCCGGTGAAATCAATGAAGCAACTGGTGAAAAATGGAATTACGGTGACGGTTTGATGGCCGCCTATTCCAATACCGCAATTGATACCACCATTGGATTAGCAAGTATGGGCGCATTGCGTAATTTAGGTCTTGCTGCTGATGTGAAGACTGGTGGAGCAGTTTCAGCGACCAAGGGTGGTGCGTGGTTGGTTAACAAATTTACTGGTGGCAGCCTGGGCAAGGTGGGCGATAAGCTAGCCGGTACAGCTCCAGTCGCTGCTATGAGAAACTTGGCGCAGGGACTTGGTCACGACAATGCCGGAGCAGTCGCTCCATTTCTGCGCAATGCCATTCCGCTTGGGATAAGTACAATTCGACCTGTTATGGCAAACAACTCAGAGCTAGAAAGTGACAACCAATATTTAGCCAATCGCAAAGGCGATTTGACAAACTTCGAAATTGAACAAGCCCCGGAAGAAAGCGCTGCAAAGACCGAGATTGCTCAAGAAGCGCCTAAGCCGCAGGACAACGTCTCTCCAAGGACCACGCAACAAAGTGAAGTTCAAACAGCAGAAGACGGACAACAAAGCGAACCTCCAACCGCCGATGCCAGTCAACCTTCCCCCGGCCCAAGCCAAGCAACTGAAACTAGTGGTCCGCCACAACCGTTGGCTGACACCTAAGACTTAACGAAAAAAAGGATCTGAGCCCCTATACTTAGGGCATGCAACTCGATTCCATTTCCGTGATTATTCCTGCTTACAACGAGGAGCGGCGTCTCACCAGCACGCTGGAGTCCGTATACACGTATTTAAAAACACGTGGACCTGCTTTTGAAGTTTTAGTTGTTGATGACGGCAGCCTGGACCACACTGAAGACCTGGTCCAAGACTTTGCCCAAGGTAAAAGCGAAGTTCGCCTCTTGTCTTATCATCCCAATCGTGGCAAAGGTTATGCAGTCAAGTTAGGGATGCTCTCGGCTCAATGCGATCTTTTGCTCTTCAATGATGCTGACGGCAGTTCACCAATTGATCAGCTAGCTTACTTGGAAAAGGCAATTGCCGACGGCAATGATATTGCCATCGGTTCAAGAAATTTGCCGGAAGCTGGAAAAACCGTAAAAACAAAAGCATCGCGCAAATACATAGGCAATACCTTCAACCTGATTGTGCAATCGCTGCTCTTACCGGGCATTCACGACACACAGTGTGGTTTCAAACTTTTCAAACGCACAGCCGCCCGTGATATTTTCTCCGTCACCAAGCTTGATGGTTTTGCTTTCGACGTCGAGTTATTGTACATCGCTCGTCTACGCGGCTACAAAGTAAGAGAAGTAGCTATAAACTGGACGAACGTTACCGGCTCCAAAGTAAATGTAATGGTTGATTCACCCAAGATGCTCTTTGATGTATTTAGCATTGCCTTAGGAGCAGTCTTTGGCCGTTACAGGCGCCTCACCTCCAAACAAGCCAAGCAATTAGGCTTAAGTGACCAAGACTAATTATCTTCGATAAGATCTTACAATTTCAGCTGTCGCCATTTGAATATCCTTACTGCTAGCAAGTTTCCCCTGGACAGCAAGACTTCGTGCCATAGTAATTCCTAAGTCATTCCAATTGCAAGATTGATCAACGGTGCCGGCAATAACCACCAAGTCCTTGCTAAATTTCTTACATAGAAGACCCAATTCCCCTGTTGCTTTCCCGGATAGAGACTGTGGATCAAGTTTTCCTTCGGCAGTAATAATAAGATCCGCCCACTGAATTTTTCTCTCCAGTTCCAGCAAGTTGGCAATCCAATGAAAGCCGGATATCAATTCCGCATTCAGTCCAATCATAAGACCAAATGCGGTCCCACCGGCAGCGCCAGTGCCCGGCACTTCACGAATGCGTCCAGTTGCAGCGCTCTCAAGCACATCAGCCAAGCGCCCTAAGCCTTCCTCTAATTTTTCTACGTCTTCTGCCTGAGCACCTTTTTGCGGGGCAAATATGTAAGCAGCACCATTTGCGCCAAGCAATGGATTAGTCACATCTACGGCAACACGTATTGATTGAAAATTGGGTTTCAAAAGATCGCAGGAAACCAGTTTTTTAAGCGCACCTCCTCCTAGTGGCAATTCTTGAATATCCCTATCATAGAAACGTGCTCCTAGAGCTCGCAGACATCCAGTGCCGCCATCCGTTGAAGCACTACCGCCTAATGTAACGACAATATTGTCTTGTCCTTTATTTAGACAATCAGCTATCACCTCTCCAAGTCCCAACGTATGAGCAGAAAGCGGCTCTAGTTTTTGTCCCTTTAGAAGAACCAGACCACAAGCTGTTGCTAATTCCACAACGGCCAAGCTCGGCAGCTGCAACCAAGATGCCGTATGCCTGGCGCCTAAGGGTCCATGGCAGTCTACATGTTCAAAACTGCCACCGAGGGCAAAATGCAAACATTCAAGCGTTCCGTCGCCACCGTCAGCTAAGGGCGCCAATTCCAACCGGCAGTCAATTCCTGAATTGTTAACACCAGCCTGAATTGCTTCGGCTGCTTGCATGGGTGAAATGGTGCCTTTTAAGGCAGATGGCGCAATTAAGATTTTCAGCATTTTAAAAAGCGTTTCAATTTGTTGTTAATGGCTAGTTTACCTCTGTGCAGTTGGAAGCAGATGAAACATACTGATAATAGGAGCCACTCAAGATGAGGTAGCCGAATATGTCCAAAGACGAAGGAAAACATTTCTTAGACAGACTTCTAGCAATCTCCTGGCACATAGAAGAAAACACACAGACACAGAACAAACCTGGAGATGATCTGAGGCCGTATATCAGCCAAAACCTTTGGCCTGGAAAAAACTACCTCTTAGCCGGCCATTCTTATTTTTCCCAATATCGCATAATTGGCACCAGCCTTGAAACACGCCGGACTGCCTATTTGGCTGTGTTATCTGAAAGAGGAGATCGCTTTGGCTGCGTGCAGCTTATCGATGCCCTAGACTCCGATGGTTTCGAAGAACTCTTAAACGAGGACGAACTGCACTGGCTTTCAAGTTTGCCTGACGACACTCTGATAGGTCCTGCCTACGATAGTTGCGGCAAACGAATTCCAGCCGCATTTGCCATCTGGCGCACGATAGAAGAAGATGCGCCGGTGCATCTGGAAATAGCTCACAGATAGCCAATTATTTAAGAAGCAAACGGTAGATGACTGTAGGTTAGTGAATCAGCCGGCGCCTGAAAGTGCCGTGGAGTCTGGATTAGTTCTTTGATGCGGTCTACGCGGAAGATCATGTCCTCATCACGTTCATGGCAATATGCCACCATTTTCCAGAGCCCTGTTTCTTTATATAAAGCAAGCGGATTGAGAGTCACCACATCAACTGATTCACGGGCAAAACTGTAATAGTGAGCACGCACTGTACGATGGTTAATTAGAGCCTGCTCCAAAGTTGGCAATGTCCTGTCCGTACAATACATTGGGTAATTGCAGGGAGACTCTTCTGCTTCTACTTGATCAATTTCAGCCATGGCACAAGCCCTGGCTAATTCATCTTCTTCAAGCTCACCGGAGCTAAAGATAGACTCTAAAATGACTTCGGCAATCTCATCTGAAAGTCCGGCGAGATCCGGCGAAATATGCTGCGAAATTTTACCTATTATCTGCCTGATTAATTCATCTCGGTCTTTAGCTTGAATGCTAATTCCTTCTACCAACTTGTCCAATAGCCGTGCACCAGTCAAAAGCAATATGGCTTCCTCAGGAGTTAAATCCAACGAGAACTTCTGTCCCATTTGCATGCCTTTAATCCTCTTCGTAAAGCCCAGTCGCCCGAGCTCGTGGACCTTTAACCACTTCTCCTTGACTTCTTTCTTTCAGTCTACACCGCAAGTCAGAATCTCGGTAGGGTTAAGGCTCGTTAGAGCTTTTCCGGTACTGCCAAGTTCAATATGCCCAGGCAGGCCTCGAAAACCCGCTTGGCAGCAAGAACTAGACCAATTCGAGCATTTCTTACAGCCGTGCTAGAAACAACCAAGCCGTCCAGGAAATGGGACCGGTTTATCCCGAGAGCTAAAGTGTCCAAATAGGTCCTTACGGGGGCTGCCTTTTTGTACTCTCGATATCTATCAGCCACTGTCCAGAACTCGTCCAGCAAAAGTGCAAATCTTCTATTTGTCAGAGCCAGTTCAACCTTCACCAAACTGTCATCAAAAGCCGGCTCCAGGACGCGCATATCCCTTGCATATAAGCCTTCAACTTGTCGCCATTGTTCTTTGTCTATTAGCGCAGGCTCTAAACAATTCTCAGCAAGGTTGAGTCGTGGCTGAGTCAACTGCCTTAATGAGGCAGATAATCTATGCCTAGCATAAACAAGCTCTTCTAAGTCATTTCTACTGGCACTAGACGGTGCTGTCATCACTTCCAATTCTTTGCTTATTATCAAGCTTTGCACGCTTATGGACAAAGCCTTTCTGGAGACAAAGAGGTTGATAAAGCCGTTTTCGGCAACTTCTGCTTTATCCAGAAGCTCGTCGTTGAGCCACTTAGCGATAGCTTGCGCTAACGCCTTAGCGTCGGAGTTTTTTGCACCAGCCAACCGGGCCGCTATTGCACAGGCAAAATCACCGCGGCCATCGCCTGTGGCAGACAGAATTTCCACGTCGGCAATTGTGCCGTCCAGAGACAAAACACCGGACTCTCCGGCTCTATTTACAGCGGAGCTAACGAAAAGTTGTAGCTTTTGGCGAAGCATTGGTACTACCTCAGTAAAGTCTGTGCTCCTTTGTCATTCCGAACGCAGTGAGGAATCTGCCGCAAGTAAACTACGTGCAAGTTGATCAACTCGAACGTCGATCAGTCACGGCAGATTCCTCGGCTAACGCCTCGGAATGACAAAGGGGG
>SBAT01000454.1 GCA_005240105.1 Chloroflexota bacterium | reverse complement strand
CCTGTGATACTGCAGCAATTGGCAAAACTAGCTTTGTCATACAACTTCTGGAATTCTTCAGTTGTCGCTAGTCAATTAGTTTTGAAGACTCATCCGGACTCTGAGGATGCACTTATAACCAAAGCAACCGGTGAATTTTTCCAGCACAAGTATGCGGACTGTCAAAACACCATAAGTGCCATTGCCAAAATCAATCCGGATAACAGCGAGGCAAAAGTATTATCTGCTCTTTGCTTGATTGATCTCGGACAGATTACTGAAGCCGCGGAAATTCTTGAGGCAGCCAATGCACCAAAGAACAATTCGCCGCTATCCGTTTTGGCGGTGGCAAGATGGCATCAAGCTCGTGGCGATCTCAAAGCCGCCGAACATGATTTTGGTTCAATTTCCGACGAAATGGTCATGCCGGAAGCAGAGCTTTCCATAGCCCGGTTGCATGCAAAGCAAGGCAGGTTCGATGAAGCTCTCGAGAAAGCCACTCTAAATGCCACCAGTCAAATGACACTTTCACGCATGCTTGCAGCCCAAGCAGAAACCATATGCCAAGAGCAATCTAATTCAACATCATCGATGGATAAGGCTAGGCAACTGGCAAATAAAGCCCTGGACAGCACACCAAATGAACCTTCGGCGCTACTAGCAATGTCTAAAATCGAACTTGCTTCAGGGAATATCGACAAAGCTCGAAATTTGACAAACAAAGTAATTGAGCAAGTGCCGGGAACACCTGAAGCATATCTGGTCTTGTCCAAAATTGAACTAGCCGGCGGACGGACCACAGAGGCTGAAAAGCACTTGGACAAAGTCCTTTCATTAGCCAATGACGATCCTGATGCCAGCCTGATTTTAGGTAAGCTTTACTTGCAGGCAGGCGACATCAAAAAAGCCGTAGATTCCTTGAAAGCAGCCCTGGCGGCAAGGCAAGAAAGCGCTGAGATTTGTTACGTATTAGCAAAAGCATTGGAACAAGACGGTGATCAAAAGTCCTCTCTGAAGTACTATAAGCAAAGTCTATCCCTGGGTCTTGTTGGAACCGATAACGCGGAAGCCACACAAGCAGTAAAGCGCCTTACAGGCAAAAGCCAAGAGTAAGAGGTGGATATGGCAGTCGACCAGGCAAGCACCATTAAGTCTTTCAACCCGGCAACCGGGGAACTTCTAGGTGAAGCTCCTTGCCTCAACGCCGATGCGGTACAGGCGGCCGTCGACAAAGCCTGGTCGGCTTTTGAGCAATGGCAATTACTTGACTATTCCAAAAGACGCAAACTAATCCTTGCTCTGCACAAAGTGCTTAGAAAACATGCCGACGAAATTGCCAAGCTTGTATCTCAAGAGGTTGGCAAACCTCTATTTGAAAGTTATACCGGTGAATTAACAGGCTCACTGGATGCTTGCATCTGGTTTGCAGAAAATACAGAGAAGGCTCTCAAAGACCAAATAATTGGTATGACCAATCCGTTATTAGCCAGCAAGCAAAGCATTATTACTTTTGAACCAATGGGCGTAGTCGGTATCATTTCACCCTGGAATTATCCTTTTGCTATCCCCATGATGGCCATTATTATGTCCGTGATGGTTGGTAATACAGTTGTTTTAAAACCATCTGAAAAGTGCCCGCTCATTGGTATCAAGATTGAAGAATTGTTCGCCGAAGCAGGATTTCCTGAAGGTGTTGTCACCGTAATTACAGGAGATCGCACAACAGGTCAGCACCTGTGTCAGACTTCTCTTGCCAAGCTTTTATTTACCGGCTCCGCTGAAGGCGGCAGCAAAGTAATGGCACAAGCAGCCAAGACACTGACACCAGTTGGCTTAGAACTTGGCGGCAAGGACGCAGCGATTATTTTGCCCGATGCACCGGTTGAATGGACAGCTAAAGGTCTTGTCTGGGGTGCATTTACAAACTGCGGACAAGCCTGTGCCTCCATTGAACGAGTCTACATCGTTAAGAGTAAGAACACAGACAAGCTCATTTCCTACATGATGTCGCTCACGGAAGAATTGAAACTCGGTGACGGACTGGCACCAGGAACAGATATTGGTCCTGTTATTGACGAAGGTCAACTGGCCAAAATTGAAAAGCAAGTCAATGAAGCGCGCAATATGGGGGCGACTGTCGTTTGCGGCGGCAAACGCAGAAACGATCTCAGCGGCCATTTTTATGAACCAACTATTTTGACCGGTGTCGATCATTCAATGGACGTGATGACGCAAGAAACATTTGGTCCGGTTTTACCGGTGATGGTCGTCGATACGGAAGACGAAGCCATTGAATTAGCCAATGACAGCGAATACGGCTTATCAGCTTCCATATGGACCAAGAATTTGACTAATGCTGAAGACATTGCTCGTGACTTAGAAGTTGGCACTGTGTTCATCAACGACGGGCTTTTCTCCTTCACTTGTCCACAATTGCCCTGGGGTGGCCTTAAGAAGAGTGGTTTTGGTCGCACACATTCTTACTTCGGGCTTTTAGACCTAGTGAACATCAAGCACATTACCATTGATTCTGCCGGCGGCGCCAATCGCTTGTGGTGGTATCCCTATGGGAAATCCAGAATCGAAGTAGCTAAAGCCGGAGCCGATTTATTACATGGCAGTGTGCCAAACAAAGTAAAAGGGCTAATCAACTTTGTCGTCAATTCAATTTGGCGTAGCAAAGAATAGGAGAAAATACGAAATGCACTTAGTAAGAATTGGCTTGGCGGCACTTTCAGTAATTACGCTGAGCTCACAATTTTCGCTGTCTGCCGGTGCCAAGGAAGTCTCACAAAAGGTTGCTGAATCAAGTACAACAAGTTCGGTGGAAGCAGGAGTAGGCAAGAAAGCCCCTGCGTTCACCTTGCCGAACACACAAGGGAAAAACGAATCCTTGTCCGATTATGACGGCAAGTTTGTAGTCCTTGAATGGGTTAACTTCGGCTGCCCGTTTGTGCGCAAACACTATGACAGCAATAACATGCAGAAGCTCCAGGATGCTTATGCCAAGAAAGGTGTTATCTGGCTTTCTATTTGTTCTTCCGCAGAAGGACGTCAGGGAAATATGCCGGCTGCCGAAATCAACAAGAATTTGAAAGAGAAGAATGCCCATCCAACAAGTTACTTAATTGATAGTAGCGGTAAGGTTGGCAAACTTTACGGTGCTAAGGCAACCCCACACATGTACGTGATCGATCCCAAGGGCACTCTTATCTACAAGGGCGCAATTGATGACAAAGCATCAGTTGATCAAGCAGACATCAACAGCGCAAAAAACCACGTCAAAGCTGCACTGGATGAAGCCATGTCCGGACGCAAGGTAAATACAGCCTCAACAAAGGCTTATGGATGTTCTATTAAGTATCAACAGTAACAGAGGCTAAAATGTCAAAACAATTGAAGGCTTTCCTTACACTGACTCTGTCAGTCAGTTTGCTATGCGGTTTTTCCGGTGCACAGGCAGCCGAGCAAGAATCCAACGCAGATGCACAAGCATTAACGATGTTATTTGCCGGCAAAGACCAGCAAGCCAAAGACATATTGCTTACCGCATACAATGCACAGAGCAAATCAGGTACTGTGCAATCCGACATCCCCTATTTCTTAGCCTTATTTGAATTGCGCAACAACGACGAAGCCCGAGCTATTAAGTATTTAAATGAAGCCCTCAAACTCGATAAAAGCAACGATCCAAAATCAAAAATGTTGTTGACCAAGCGTCTAGCTGACTGTGAATACCATGCGCATGAACCAAGAAGAGCACTAACTCAATACAATTTAGTTTATGCCGAGACTCTGAAACATCCCAACATTCCGCCCATACTGATTGCTGAACTTCTGGAATCAATTGCCGCCTGCGAAACGGAATTGAAAATGAATACAGAGGCAGAACAACATCTCAAGCAACTTATTGCAATTACAGCACAAGGCGCTAAGAGCAAGGACCTAGCAGCAGTTGTAAGACATTGGTGGGCACTGGCGCAGTTGGCCGATTTTTACAGACTGACAAATCAGCAGGACAAAATTGAACCAATAAAACAACAGTTACGCCCCATCCTCACAGGCATGGTTGAAGCAAGAGCACAGGCCGAAGCTCAAGGTAAGATGCAAGACTTCGACACCTTGGTTCGCCAATACCGTCAGCAATATATTCAAGCCTACGGTCCGGACAGTCCAGCTG
>SBAT01000321.1 GCA_005240105.1 Chloroflexota bacterium | reverse complement strand
GAGCTCGGCGGACAATTACACCAAGCGATTCCGTACGTCAAATCAGTGCGCTACGGTGATCTCTCGAAGTCTGCTAAGCCAACGGCTCGTGTCGTAATTGATTTGCCGGAAGCGCTGGCGGTAAAACCACGTGTGGTCAAAGTTGAAGAAGGCTCTATCACAATTAGTTTCGGCGCGGCCAATGCTAAGGAAGTATCCGCAACTGAAACCACTGAAACAATTGCGGCAGCTCCAAGCACAGAGACGAAGCCAGCTGAAGCTCCAACAGTAGGTGAAACTGCACCGGCCGCAACCGAAACAACCAAACCGGCAGAAACACCGGTTGCTGAAACTCCAGCACCGCCAGCGCAAACAGAGACAGCTCCAGCAGCTACTCCTGCGCCAACAGCCGGTTGGGATGCGCCAGCCAACAACACTCAACAAGTTGCATCAGCTGAACCAGGACTTCGTGGTTTAGATAATGCTCCTGCTGCGACAACACCAGCTGTCGAACCGGCCGCAGACAACCAAGCTGCATTGAAGCCGGAAATGGGAACCACTGCTGCAGCTCCAGCTACTGCAGAAGCAAGTGCTCCGACAGAAAGTAAAGCCGCTAGAGCGGAAGCAGTTAAGCGTTATAACTCAGCTGTTCAATTGCATCTGACAGGTAAATTGGCTGAAGCAATTGCCGAATACCAAGCAGCATTGCAAGCAGATCCTAATTTGTCTGAAGCACACAGCAACTTGGGCTTGATCCACAACCAGCAGCACAACTATGCGCAAGCTCTTTCTGAGTTCCGCAAAGCGCTGGCGATTAATCCTAAGGACGCCATCACCTACAATGGTATTGGCGCTGCCTTGCGTGCTGAGCGTGACTTGCCGGGCGCGATCAAGAATTGGCTAACAGCTGTATCGCTCGATCCGCATTTGGCTACTGCCTACTACAACTTGGGCACAGCCTACGAAATCCAAAAGGTGTATGACAAAGCAGTAGATGCCTACAAGGATGCAGTCAAAAACGACTACCGCCTTGGCGAAGCCTACTACCGCATGGGCTTAATCATGGAACGCAAGCACCGCATTGATGATGCTGCTCAGCAATTTAGCCAAGCTCTGAAGGTGTCATCGAGCGCCGAATACGCAGAAGACGCACGTCAACGCTTGAGCTTCCTCACCGGCAGCAACAAGAAGACCGCTGCTAAGAAGGAAGGCGCGACGCAGTAAGCGCGAGTTAAGTAACGAGAACGGGGTGGTTGAAGGACTGCCCCGTTTTTATTTGTTTTGTCATTTCGAGCGTCGGCTAAGGTTGGGGCGCACTGCATGCGCCGCTCCGATCTACGCCTCCCCGTTCTTCACCTTCGCGAGGATGCTCGTCGTGCTCTTATCCGGGATGTGTTGCAGAATTCGCACTTCGCCGCCTTGCGCTTCGACGGTCGGGTATTCGGGGAGGTCTTTCGGCTTGTAGTCGCCGCCTTTGACGTAGATGTCCGGCTTCACCAGCTTGAGGAATTCAATCGCCGTATCCTCGGTGAACACGGACACATAATCCACGCATTCAAGACTCGCCAATATCTCCGCCCGGTCGTCCTGCGAGTTAACGGGCCGTTCTGGTCCCTTCAGCTTGCTCACCGACGCATCACTGTTCAACCCGACGATAAGAACATCACCAAGTTGACGCGCGGATTTCAGGTAACGCACATGCCCTACATGAAGCAGGTCAAAGCAACCATTCGTCGCTACTATCTTCTTCCCCTCGTTACGAAGCCTCTTGGCAAGTGCTTCTAGATCGGATTTGGATATGACGGAATTCATTGTTCTACCCTGTTTGGCATCATGTGCACGCTCAATATTGTAAGAGGATATGGTTTCCAAGTGGTTGTCGAGCTGCGCTAGATACTATGGGTTTCACTCCACAATTTGCCGCTTCACCACGCCCTGCGCTAGCTTTCCGACCAGTAAAAAGCCCCAAAACAGGCTTTATTGCAAGCTTTTAAATTGCTTTGCAACGCAAATAAACAGTAATTTCTATTTGTAGTTTAGTTATTTACAAAATTCAGTTTTATAGAAACGATCGCCTAGAGCAAGTACTGGTTTGAAATAGAAGTTCTTCAGAGAGTTATTCCCCTGAAGGCGACTGAGTTCATGCAAGGTTTTGCTACGAGCTGCGACAAGTTGGAACTGTCACCCTGAACGCAGTGAAGGGTCTCGCATGTTAACTCGCGAGATTCTTCGCCTTCGGCTCAGAATGACATTCCATCGCAGTACTCGATTCCGAGGCGTCACACGCGTAGCTGAACATGCTTGCCTGGTGAACGACTTTTGTCGTCTCCGGCTGGTTGTGCCAGATGCTAGCCGCTGTCGTTTTTCCTTGTCCTGAAACATCTATCTGGCACCACGTAATGAGGTGCAGGAGGTCACATATGTTCGCAATTTATGCATTTATCCTGGCGCTCATTGCATGCGCGCTGGGTGTTTTGTTTACCTCGCAGGAAAAAGGCTTGCGCCGCCTGCGAGATGTTCTCGATATAATCCCGCTTATCGTTCCCAAGGGTTTGCGCGCGGTATTGCCGCCTGATGATCCACGTCATCAACGTGCCGAGCGTCATTTGCTCGTTAGCACGCTGAAGACCATTGGTGGTTTGGTGGCAAGAAATGCCGTCATTCTTTTGCTGGCTAAGAATTTTGGTTGGCAGGATCAACTGATCAACGAGACGGCTATTGCTTTGCTGGTTATGAACTTCATGAGCTATTGGCACAGTGCCAACACAGCTTTGTTTATGGTCAGAGCCAGACGCATCAATCCAGCTGATCCACGTGAAGCGGCAGCCAATGATGTCTACAGAGAAAGTCTGTCAGATGCCAGAAAGTTCATGCGTAAGGAGCTTATCGCGGAACTCAAATCCGATCCGACAAAAGCAAAGCAATTGCAAAGGTTGCTTGCTTCTCCTGAGGACCTGCCTTTGGAGACACCGTGGCTTTTGAAAAGGCTGCGTAACGTCCGTGATGGTATCAACTTTGTTTTCGACAAATTGATGCCGAAGGTTCCGGAATTTCAACGCCGAGCGCTTGCCAGATTCCTAACTGGAATTCTGGGTCTCAATCGTCTCAGCGAAGACCCGGAATTCTACATCTACGACGGTGATTCCAACGCCTTTGCATCTGGTCCTTTGACCTTTATGTCCGTGATGGCAATCTCAAGCGACTTGCTTGAGCAATTTATGCCCACTGACCCGGAAGTCATTGAGTTCTTGAAGGCCAATCCCGACAAGGCATTGACTAGAGAAAGATTCAAGGCCATTCTCTGTCACGAACTTGGTCACATCTACCGTCGCGATATCATGGTT
>SBAT01000437.1 GCA_005240105.1 Chloroflexota bacterium | reverse complement strand
GGTTGCGTAAGAATGCCGGCGCTTGGGTTCTCGGAGAAGAAAGATTGCTGACGGGTTTTGGTGATACGACGTTCAAGGTTGGTGATCGCGTGTATGCGTACTACAACTTGCAGTCACAAGAGTGGCATATACTTATTAGTGGTGCTGGTTCCGGTGCGGAAGTGTTTCCGGCATTCATCTTTGATAAGGTTTCTGCCATTATTGATGAGGCGTCATCAGACGTTTTGTTTAATCAGGGGTGCCCGCCTTCATATCCACCTAGGCGTCGTGGTAGGTACTCTTGGTGGGAAGCTGAGTACTTTGCAGATGGTGTATATATTCCGATGCACGGCGGTCGTTTCGGTGTGGCTGGTGACTGCGATGAGGCTTTAGAGGATAATAGAAGTAATGCTAACATACATCTGGAAACTATGGTTGTCTGGATGCGAGAAGGTGACGCTGTGGAATGTTCCGATATAGCTTCGGCATCGGAATCGGGTAGTCGTGTGAAAGGTGGTTCGTCTTTTAGCGGACGGTCAACTAATCGTAGGTATCATTTCAATTTGAACTTGCCAAGAGAGGATTGCGCGATTCGATTTACGGTGGCTGCTGCCCCTGATAACGACACGCCATAAATTTAGGGGTTAAATATGGGACACTTCGTCACCGAAACCAAAGTCATTGGTAACTGTCCGCCCCCGCCTGGTTCTGAAACATCTAGTGGGGTTTCGCCTTGCAATGGGTTTCGCAATTCTCCCGATGAGGGCGAACTTGACGATTATCTTGGTTTCACCATTTCGCAGTGCATCCAGTTCTTTTGGGCCGGTAAGCCACTGCGCCCACATTCCTTACATGCGCTACGTTGGACTTCTGATGGCTCGTTCAAAATTGTTGAAATGGATGACGGTGAATCGCCGATTCGGATATTGTGGGATAGGGATTACGTGTTTCCTAAAATTTATCCCCATGGCCCTCTTGAGGAAAGTAGTTGTCCTATAGAGTTGCCATTCAGGACAGAATCTTCTGATTTAGTAGAGGATTTGGAAACAGCTGGTTGCATCGTAAGAGTACAGGCATTACAAGGCACTTACGGAGAGCATAGCAGCGTTGGTTCTTTGGTTAAGCCAGAGGCTTCCGGGCAGACTTCTAGTGCCTTTGGTGGGCACGTCAAGGTGCGGTTTCAGAAGGAGCGTTTGCTGTTCTGCTCTGAGCCGATTTCTTCCGTTGACCCGACATTGACGGATGCTATTAGTGAACTTGCAATGGAGTTTGATTCTACTGGTCGGCTTAAGCGGGTGTTCTGGGGTGGCGAAGAAGAATGCGACACGAATCCGATAGTCTGGGACCGCGATGAAGATTCAGATGTTCCCGGCGTCATCGTACCGATAATGGCTTTTCGAGAAGGAGATATTCAGATAGGGTCGCCTGGTGACTTTAATTTATGGCTAGTGTACTTTGATTCCTGTGGCAAGTACATGCATCGTTGTCTTTATGCTAAGCTTTGCGGTTGTGTGATTTCTAATACACGTGTTAGTGGAAGTAGCCAGCAGCCTGTATGCTTCTGCTTGGATTTATGCATAGCAACTGGGTTCTGTCCGGGACCGATTGAAGGTCCGCGTTGTCCATCTACCGCGAGCGTGGATTGTTTGACTTCGTTGTATCCGCCGTGTCGTGATGATGTGGACGAACCTGGTTTCTGCTTGTACGAGTGGACTGGCGGTTGCTGTAATCCGTGGGAAGTCTCCGGGCAATCGGATGTGTGGATTGTAAGTGGCGATGACCTTAGCGTGATTGGTTGTCATTATGTTGCTCCGTTTTACGATTGCCACATAAGACCACATTAAATTTAGGAGCCAAAATGGAGCACTGTCCTCATGCTTATATGCCTAAGTCAGGTACACAACCTAACGGCACAGCACCAATACACTTTGTGTGCTGCAATCTGCTAGATGCGGCGCTCGGCTGGTGCCATATGTTGCAGATTTCGCTTTGCGACCGCTGCTTGGAGAAAACGAATGGCAATCCACAACCACCGACTGCTAGCAGGGATGATCCGCTATCCAGTCTTTACAAGGCTATGCTGCTTCAGCCGCTTCGTAGTGGCCTTCCGGCACATACATTCAAGCAGGCGTACAATCGCACAAGAGAGGAAGCGATACAACGATGCCTGTCGGCGGGCATCCCAAAGCACGCCATTCTAGTTGCGGTTTCGCAGGGTGTCGGCGCTAACGTCAATGATCGCGGCGCATTGCAGATTGCAGAGGAACTTTGTGAGCGTTACGCTATATGGGAGACTGACATGGACCGCGCTGCGTTTGTGGACTACGTTGGCAAATATAGGTTGCAGGTGTTAGGCGCTCGTGCTCATTTGTCGCCAGCGGCAGCTAATGGTAGGCGGGAGCGTGCTGTAGCTTCTTTGATGGCCATATCAAGACAAGTTAAGGAAAAGCCGTGTCAGTATCTAGGTGAAGTCACTAGCCGTCTTTGTGGTGGTGTTGCGATTCATAAGTGTAGCAAATTCGAGTTTGCAGCGACTTGTGTTTCTCCAGTGGTTGGTGTGCAGAGTTGCGTGCAATGTTTGGAATACATTGAGCAAGTACCAGCCCCTTTAGGGGCTAGACCGTTGATTCTAAAGATAGGGGTGACAACATGCCCGCTTATCCGTAAGATACCAGATCGTAATAACGGCAGGCTTCGCATCAGAGAGGGCGTTGTAGGGCATCGTGACACATTACCGAAAACTTTAGCTTCTATAGTTTCAGCCGGATGGTCGGCATCTGATGTTACTGTTTTTGCGGAGCCTGAAAGCCATGTGCCTGAGGGCTACCGTACTGTTTGGCGTCAGCAACGACTAGGAGCATGGGGTAACTTACACGCAGGGCTATTGCAGCTATATCAGGAGAATCCCAACGCTGACGGTTATCTATTCATGGAAGATGATACTTGGCTATCGAGAAATACTAGGGTGGCTCTTGATAGGCGTGGACTTC
The DNA here is from genome assembly GCA_005240105.1 of Chloroflexota bacterium. Lineage (GTDB taxonomy): Bacteria > Cyanobacteriota > Vampirovibrionia > Obscuribacterales > Obscuribacteraceae > SBAT01. The sequence goes on along the minus strand of SBAT01000437.1, from coordinate 683 downwards.
CACCAGACTTTGGCATCATTAGGTTATTCAGGATGACGGGTAAGGGTAGTCCTTGGCAGAAGTCCGATGACTTCTGTGAACGCCGGCGCAGCGATGGCTACCAGCGCGTGGTTAAGGGCCAGTTTCTATGGGGCACTAATGCTGTGATAATTTCACCAGCAGCAGTTCGCAAGATTATAGAGTTGCCGCCTGGTCCTGGCTATGAGGATAGCCCAGACATAAAACTGGGTTACATGATGATCAGCTATGGACTATCGGAATGGACGTGCAATCCATCACTGGCACAAACTGATACAAGTTTGCCGTCGTCTGTTGGTCATGGCCTAATTAAGGAAATGGAATCAGACACTTTTATTGAGGACGCATTATGCGCAATCTAGCTTACCATATTACACCATTTGCTCATTCTGATGTGTGGCTGTTGAACATTGAGCAGTTGCTCAGACGAATAGACATATTCGATGGCTGCCGTGTCATCGGAATCGGTTGTGGCTCAGGAAATTTAGTGCCTATAGAAAAGGTGCAAGCGGCTTTCGCTAGTCACCGAATAGATCATTGGGTTACTTCAGATCAGTGCAATGCCACGTGGCGTGAGTCCCCTACCTTTTACCCAATGCTTGAGTATATTGCAGCTAGTGACATGAAAGGCATTACGTTCTATGCACACGCAAAAGGCGTTACAT
>SBAT01000191.1 GCA_005240105.1 Chloroflexota bacterium | reverse complement strand
GTCGCTCAGGTTCTTCTTGTCGAAACCACCGTCGATATCTATGACCATCGTGGTTATGCAATCAACTTGCTTGACTGTCCCAATGCGCCCCTTGCCACACTCTGTCCACACTTGGTTGAGTGTGTTAGTGCCTTCACCCCACTCCAACAATTTGACGGGTTTACTGCGTCGAATCATATTTAAATATCCTTTTTTGACGCTCCGGTCTCACTGCCCGTTCGACCTTCGCTTGCCATCCGGCAAACCATCTTCGCTACACTGCGCACGGCTCAATCGCCGCGCTTGCTTCGCTTCATGGTAATTGTAAGCCTACTGACAAGGGGCTTAGTCGGACATGGAGGTTAGACATTCTTCAAAAGATTTCCATTTAACGGCGAAGGTGGACAGCATGGCGTCTTTGTCACCCACGGAGTCAGCTTTCAGCAGGTTGACAAGGTCGCTGTTTAGCGGGCTGTCCGGCTTAACTTTGGTTACTAAATTAGTCACAGCTTTAGCCATTGAGGAAGGCACGTGCATGACTGGCTTGTTCTTACCCTTTGATTGCGCGATAAGCTGCAAGAGCTCGGAAATGCTGTATGAATTGGGACCGACCAAATCATAGGTCTGTTCAGCGGTGTGCTTGTTGTAGATGCTTTGTACAATACAATCGGCAACATCATCAACAGAGATTGGCGCCAATCTATTCAATCCGCTGTCAACGACAGGAATAACTGGCGATGCCTGAACTATCTTCACCAACTTATTGAGAAAAATGCTGTCCTCGGCAAACGTCAGCGATGGACGTAAAACAGTCCAGATGAATTCACTCTTTCTGACTAATTCCTCGCCTTGCCACTTGCTTTTGAAACAGGCGTTCTCGCCATGCTCGGAAGCTCCGAGACAACTTACGTGAATAAATCGCTCAACACCGTATTTAGAACCAGCCTCAATAAGACCTTTTACTGCTTCAACGTGGATGTCATCGAAAGAAATTTCGGGTGTCTGTTGAGTGATACCAATAAGGTTGATAACGACTTTGGCACCATCAACGGCTTCCAAGATTTTTCTTGGGTCTCTCACATCGCCCACAACGACATCTACACCGGCTCGTTTAAGCTCGGCCATCGTGGTGTCGGTCCAATCAACATTGCCGCGCGACATCATACGCACTGGATGTCCGGCTTCCAGCAATGCCGGTACAACCCGACTGCCGACAAATCCTGTGCCACCAGTTACAAGAATTAAGGCCACATCCCACCAATGCCGCCAAAGCCAAATCTCATACCCGTCCCCATTCCACCACCGTAAGGACCAGCGCCACAGGGGCTGAAACCGTTATTAAAACCGCTGGGTGATGGGTTGCTTGGATAACGCTGTCCAACAACCGCACCTGTTAGAGGATCAATTAGAACCCCTGTTGATTGATCGTATAAAAGCCCAGTCTGCGGATCAGTTACAAGCGACCCGCTCTGCGTTGTGTATCCGCCACCATAACCACTTCCCATCATGGAACCAATCGAGTTGATAATCTTAGATAACCCACTCGATCGTTTTTGATACTGAGGGGCCGGCCTTGGAAAATCACTGCCACCCATCGAAGCATCCATGTCGTCAAAATCTTCTGCTATTTGCGGTTGCGCAGTATAACCGCGACTTGCCGTGCTGTTAGGAACCGCGCCAGGCACAGTGCCAAGCAGCCTCTTTACTCTTTCCGGCAGTGGGGTTGTCACAGCCAAAGGCTGCTGCGGATACAGAGTCAATTCCAACCTGTTAACGCGAGCGGGCAACGAATCTTTTGCGTAGCTCTTGCCAAAAATCAATTGCTCAAGATGAGACACCTGGCTATTAAGTCCGCCGGTTGCTTCCGGAGCAGGCACCGCATTTGGTGACTGATAAGCGTAGTTGTTGCGGCTTCTATAATCCGGAGCTGCCTGCGGAGCAACGCCCATTGAGGGACTGCTAGTGCTTGGCATGCCAAAACTCCGCTGCATATCTTGTCGTAAATTACGTCCGCTAAAACTCGTGGCATCACCATCATTGGTGTAAGTAATTGGCGGAGACGATTTCCTTGGCTTGTTGTCGAAGGAAAAATCATCATCATCAGCCCAGTCAGAACCGGACGGCGCCTGCTTGGCCACATCGATCCCCGTCTTCATTTTCAAACGGTCCATGCGCTCGGTCATATCGTCCATGCCAGACGTCTTACCAAAGACCTTTGTTTCCAACCGATCAAGCCGCTTACGAGCCGGCTCGTCATTAAATTCACGTCCAAACACTTTGGTTTCGATTGCCGAAATAGCCGGGTAATTTCCAATTGGGGCCGCCGGCGTGTCGTCGAAGTCTTTTACATCAGCTGTTGGTACATCGCTAGAAGTCCTTGCAGCGTCATAGCGACTTGGCTGCCTTTCCTCCGTTGGAGTATTTGTGACAGCAGGACTTGGACTATCCGTTGCCGGGATAACAGACATAAGTGAATTTAGTCTTTCTTGAATAGGACCTGTTTTTGCTTCGCCGAAAACCATCTTTTCCAGACGTTCAATTCGAGCTTCGGTCGTATCCTTTGGATAATCGTGCTCAAAGAAGCGTTTTTCCAACTTGACGATATTGGGATTAGTGTCCGTATTGGCAAGCGCACAGCTTATGGACAATCCCAAAGTCAAACCAAGCATGGCTAGAAGCCGTGTTGTTTTTATTGCCATCGTTGGTTGTAGTTGAAACAGGTGCAAACTCATCTAGGTGGACCTTTTAAGTGCCCAAGAGCCCCCTTCCTAGAGTCATCTTACCACGGTAAATCCTAGTAAAAACCCCGGAATTCAGCCCGCAAAAAGGACTGGAAACTGCCAAAAATAGACGATTCAATTTGTACTTTGTTCCATCAGTTAAAATTCAAGACTAACAAAAACCCAGCGAAACCCATTGACATGTCACCAAATCACCAAAAAACCGGTCCTCTATTAATCGACGGATTCAACCTGCACCTGGAGGACCTTGAACCTGTAGCCGACAGTCAGCGGGAGGTCAAGCTTTCCGAGCAGGCTCTTAAACAACTGGCAGCCAGTCGTGCCACGGTAGAAAAAATCCTAGCCGGCGGACAACCTGTATACGGAATCACAACCGGCTTCGGCAAATTCAAAGATATCTACATTGACCCAGCCGACTCCAAGACCCTGCAAAAAAACCTCATCCTCTCTCACGCAGCAGGTGTCGGTGCCTATCTCGACACACGAGTAAGCCGGACAATGATGATTCTTCGAGCAAATGCTTTGGCCAAAGGCTTCTCCGGTATTCGTCCATCGGTTGTGCAGTTGCTTATTGACTGTCTCAATGCCGGTGTTCATCCACTCATTCCGGAAAAAGGATCACTGGGTGCTTCGGGCGATCTAGCTCCGCTGGCTCACTTAACGCTCTTGCTCATCGGTCACGGCAAGGCGGAATACCAGGGCAAGAAAATGGCTGCCACCGAAGCGTTAGCCAAAGCTAATCTCAAACCAGTAGAGTTGGAAGCCAAGGAAGGATTAGCCCTGACAAACGGCACTCAAGCCATGGCGGCAATCGGCGCACTGACACTTCTCAAGGCTGAGCGATTGGCAAAAATGGCCGACATTATAGGCGCTATGTCTTTGGAAGCTCAATTAGGATCGGCAAAAGCATTTGACGAAAGAATACACAAAGCCCGCCCAATGCCAGGACAACTGGCGTCCGCTGCAAATCTTCGTTTGCTCCTCAAAGATAGCGGCTTAGTCGAGAGCCATACTGATTGTCCAATGGTGCAAGATGCTTATTCGCTCCGGTGCATGCCGCAAGTGCATGGCGCATCAAGACAAGCCTTTGAGCATATTCGCTCCATTCTAGAAATTGAAATCAATTCCGCAACCGACAACCCGCTCGTCTTTGGCGAAGATGTTTTATCCGGCGGCAACTTCCATGGACAGCCGTTGGCTCTGCCTTTCGATTACATGTCTATCGCTTTAGCCGAATTAGCAAACATCTCCGAACGTCGCACAGAAAGACTGGTCAACTCGGCTCTTTCCAATGGATTACCTGCATTCCTAACAGAGTTCGGCGGACTAAATTCCGGATTCATGATTGCTCACTACACAGCCGCTGCTCTGGTATCCGAAAATAAATCACTTGCCCACCCGGCTTCAGTTGATTCCATTCCCACTTCGGCTAACCAGGAAGATCATGTCTCGATGGGAACAATCGGCTCACGCAAAGCAAGAGACATCTTGGGAAATACAACTAAGGTTTTGGCAATTGAACTCTTGTGTGCCGCCCAGGGACTGGACTTCCGCCTCAAGAACACAAGTGATACCAGTCATGAAATCGAAACAATTTCTCCAGGACCAGGATTGCAAGCCGCTTATGACTTTGTACGCAGCAAGATTGCCCACCTGGCTGAGGATAGAGAAATCCATATCGATATGGATGCCGCCGAAGAGATTGTAGCTGGAGGCGAGCTATTAAAAGCTGTAGAGACATCCTTAGGACCACTACAGTGAGGGTGTTAAAATATACCGATGCGTCTAATCAAAGGGTAGTCCGTGCCAGAAACACATCCAGTTATTCCGCAAGCGAACAAGAACCGAACCTCACCGTTTGAGCTCTTCGGGCTAGTCATAAAGGCAATGCGTCCCAAGCAATGGACGAAAAACTTAATTGCCTATGCACCGCTTCTTTTCTCAATGCACATTCACGAGATGCATCTTTTTGCTTTGGCAACTGCCTGCGTGGTGGCATTCTGCCTGGTGTCTGGGGCAATTTATTTACTTAACGATGTATTGGATGCCGAAGCCGATCGACATCATCCCACGAAATGCAAACGACCAATTGCGTCAGGGAAACTACCGACATCGGTTGCACTCTTTGCCTGCGCTTTAGCAATAATTGCCGGCGTGACAATAAGTTTCTTTGTTCGCCCGACGCTTGCCGTAGTCACGCTTGCCTATCTTGCTTTGAGCCTGCTCTACACGACAAAGCTCAAGCACACTGTCATTATTGATGTTTTTGCCATTGCCGGCGGATTCGTGTTGCGTGCAGTCGCCGGTGCTGTAGCAGTGAGTGTTCCAACTTCAGGCTGGTTTCTCCTCTGCACATCCTTAGGTGCATTATTCCTAGCCCTAGAAAAAAGAAGACAAGAATTAAATGTCCTGGGTGACAAATCACTCAAGCACCGCCGCAGTTTAGGGCTGTACTCTCAAGACTTGCTGGATCGCCTGGAAAGCATTATTGTCCCCAGTCTGGTCACATCATATGCCTTCTACAGCTTCCAATCCTCACACGGTGAAGCAATGCTTCTTACCGTTCCCTTCGTCCTTTACGGTGTAATGCGCTATATGCTCCTGTCAGTGCACTCCACTATTACTGGTTCGCCAGAAGAAGTGCTATTCAAAGACAAACCAATTCAAGCAACGATCCTTCTCTGGGTCATTATGTGTGCCTTAGTTATCTACCAGGGTCCAACCTGGCTTATGCATTGGTCCGATCTTCTCGATAAGCAGAAAGCATTTCAGTGGATACCGGTACCAACATCGCCTTTGTAAAAAGCAAATAGCTCTAGATTGCCGGTACCGTAACAGTCTCTTTCTTTGTGCCGGAAATTACTTCAACCGAGTATTCCTTTGCCGCCCTATCAGTTAGATCGACGCTCTGAAGTGACCGATCTGCAAGCGGCGGAACAAAAGGTATAGGTGGCAGAATTACTTCCTCAATCGGTTTTTTATAGAGAGCAGTTACATCAACAACTCTAATGGGAGAGTGGTCTTTCTGGTTTCTCAATGCCATATAGAGTTTGCCGGAAGCAACTTGTGCCTTAATTAGCTTAGTTGTATCGGTCGGCGATACAGCCACGGTAATGGTATTTGCTTGATAGGCTGTGCCACTGGCTGCTCTTTGTGTTATGTCTCCAACAGCAATCACTTCAACATCGGACAAAATGCAACCAGTGCTGGTTTCATGTCCGGCTCCAGCTGAGGCTAAGATGTCGACACGACTGCCTGGACCGACAAAACCCGCAACTCCGGAGCTTGAATCAACCGGAAAAGTTACGGCACGGTAGCCTTCCTTAAGCCTTGCCTCAATTCCTGTCACTTCTTGCATGGGTGCCAGATCAGTAAAGCTAATTACACTGCCTGTTGGAATTAAGAATTTAGTGGTTCGCCCAACCGCTAGCGAGGCATTATTCAATGTGCCTTGCGTTGCATACCCGCGGATTTCCTTTTCTTCTAAAGCTTCATAAGTAATGATGGCCCCTTCCGGAATATCCTTAACTGCGCTCACCACACGGATAAGTTGTCCCTGTTTCGCTCGCTCGGCAGCCTTGATTGCCTCCGCTGTCCGCGTCTCTTGCTCATGCAAGTAAGAAATAATAAGAGCCGTCACGCCGGCTGCCAAAACACCGATAACCATTAGCATTACCGGCAATGGAATTCTTGAAATTCCAAGAAATATACTTCGTAAAGGATTCATTGCCCACCCCTCCCTCGACTGTACAAGACTTGCTTGTACTATTGACGCGCAGTCAGGCTTTTTAAGTAAGGGGGTTTACCCTAGGGTTGGCTTGGTTGAATGTAAACGAGAGACCATCTGCCGCGAGTCTCAACAACATGTCCATGGCGTTTCGCTTTGGTCAAATAGGGAATGCGATCTTGCGACATGATTATCCACAAAGGCTTAGCAGGATCGCTGCCGTTCACGTAAGAAAGATACTCTTTCTTCTTCTCAATAATTGTCACCGGCTGGCGCAAATAGAAATTAGCCGAAGGTGACTTGCGTCCGCAGACAGCAGGCACTAGCCCTCTATCACCCAACATTGTAATAAATGAGTGGTAGTCACCCATTTTCATGTCATAGGCAACATTTAGGCCAACAGGTACAAGAATAGCGCCAACAACAACAGAAGCAATTGCTAATTGCCAAACAGCCAATACAACCTGTTTACGAGCAAGGAGAACAACACAAGTCAATAAGGCAATAGTTACACACAAACCAGCAGCGGTTGTTGCAGGGCCAAACTCGTGCAATCCCTTGGTCACCAAAGGCGCAACGACAGACGCAACACCCACACCAACAGCGAGGAAAGTGGTTATTGCCAAAAATACTCTCGTCTTTCTTAGACGTATCATGCGATCAAGCGATGTGCCAACTAAAATCGCCATAGCAGGGAACATAGGCAGAATGTATGTTGTTAGCTTAGCGGAGACAATAGTAAAAAATGGATACATCCAGGCGACTATGAGTGCGCACAATACAATTAGTTTGCTACGCATGCTCATTTGCACATTTTTTGTACGGGCTCGTTTTACAACCATCGCAATAGCCGGAATAAAGCTGAGCAAATAAATTGACCAGGGGAAGAAACCACCCAGATAGACAGGCACGTAATAAAGCGGTCCTGCCTGGTGGTTAACAGTGCCCAGTGCCCGTCCAATATTTTGACGTATAAAAAATTCTTGGTAGAACTCGCCTTGCGTGGCAATCGTCACAGCGACAAACCATGGCAGTGCAATGACAGCAACTATTATCGCCCCATAAATCAACTGCAATTTCTTGACTGATTGCCAGGCAGCGTCAATGGTACGGGAAGTAAAAGCTATGTAGGCAAACAGCGAAGCAAATACAAGGACGCCTGCCATTGGTCCTTTGCACAATACTGCTAAACCAAGAGCCACGTAGGCAACCCACTTTGTCCAGCCGATGTTCTTGGTTATCGTAAGAAACAGACAGCCAACGGCCGTTGAAAACAACAAACACAGCGGCATGTCAGTGAC
>SBAT01000158.1 GCA_005240105.1 Chloroflexota bacterium | reverse complement strand
GGATTGGAGTCCGAATCAAAGCTCATGGGACATGGTGTCTCGGCTTGTGCTACTTGCGATGGATTTTTCTTCAAGGACAAAGTCGTCTATGTAGTTGGCGGCGGTGATACGGCGATGGAGGAAGCTATTTTCCTCACTCGTTTTGCCTCATCGGTGACCCTTGTTCACCGTCGTGATTCGTTCCGCGCTTCTAAGATCATGGTCGATCGGGCCATGGATAATCCGAAAATCAAGTTTGCCTTGGATAGCGTTATAGAAGAAATTGATGACGTCAATCTTGGTCACGTCACTCAAATCAAATTGCGCAATTTGAAAACTGACAAAGTTGAAGAATTGCCTGCCGACGGCGTATTTGTGGCCATCGGACACAAGCCGAATACCGAACTCTTTGTCGGACAATTGGAACTTGATGATAGCGGTTACATCGTCACCGATGGAGTAAAGACAGCCATCAAGGGTGTCTTCGCAGCCGGTGACGTACAAGATCCACTCTACAGACAAGCAATTAGCGCTGCCGGTACTGGCTGTATGGCAGCACTGGAAGCGCAGTGGTTCCTGGAAGCCCAAGAAGCGGCGGAAAAACAAGCCAACAAAGCTAAAGTTGCTAAATAATCTAACGGTGGTGTCCGGTGAACTCTAGCAAACTGAAAGTAGCAATGGTTGTTCGCTCCTTCTCCACGAATGGTGGTTTGGAGCTCTATACGCACAAATTGGTCGAGGGACTTCTTCAACTAGGGCACTCGGTGAAAGTTATTTGCGAGGAGAATAGCTCGCAATTGGATTCACCCAATCTTTCCTTTCACTATTTTCCAGGACCGGCTAAGGACGCCTCCAAAGAAGGACGCTTGCAGCATTACCATGAAGCGGCCAGTCGAGCAGTCAAACAAGCAGGCGCATTTGATGTTGTGCACAGCCAGCATTTGCCGGTTTCCGGCGCTGAAGTTGTGACCTTCCATAACCATAGCGTGCACCGCCTTTATAAAGTAGGCAAGGCATGGGAAAACCTGGTTAACTGGACCAAGTTTCAACTATTGGCTCGTTATCGTTTGCGCGATCAATACGATCAGCTTTTGATAAACGAGGGAAAATGTCTCGTTTTTTCGGCGAAAGTCTGCCGCGACGATTTCTACGCTAACTACAATATAAGTGAAATCAAAAAGCCTTCCGTTGTAGCTTATCCAGGAGCTTCGCTTGCCTTGGATTTGCCGGAACTGTACGAGAAAAACATATTTGAGACTGTAAAAGAGCTCAATCCGGATGCTCGAGGCACGCAGACAAATAGCGAGTTTGATGGCAACCAACCATTCACGTTCTTGTTTGTCGGTCGTGGTTACAGAAAAAAGGGCTTGGACGTATTGCTTTCAGCTTGCCATCAGTTGCGCAAGCAAGGCAAGTTGTTCCACCTAATTGTCGCTGGAATTTCATTGCGTCCTCTGGATAAGTTGCGTTTGCAGCGTATGGATTTATCGGGACTGGTTACTTATTTGGGTTTCCGGAAGGACATGCAGTCCGTATACAAGCAAGGCATGGCTATTGTTCTGCCGTCACGTGTAGAGCCTTTTGGCATGACTGCTCTGCAGGGTATGAGCGCAGGGCTGACACCAATTGTCAGTCGAGTTTCAGGGGTTTCTGAAATTATTGAGAATGGTAATTCCGGACAAGCCGCAGGTCTTGTTCTGGAAAATCACTTAAGTGCCAAAGAATTAGCTAAGCATATGGAATTTTTGATGAGCGACAGGAAGCGTTGCCGCCAAATGGGCGAAGCTGCTAGAAGTGTTGCTCAAGAATTGACCTGGGACAGAACTGTCCAAGACACCTTAAAGGCCTACGAAATAGCTTTGTCACTGAAAGAAGAAAAAATAGGACGGGCATCCGAGAAAGGTAGTCTATATGACCAAGTCCAAAGCCAATCGGTTAATTGAAGAAACCAGCCCGTATCTTTTACAGCATGCATATAATCCAGTAGATTGGTTTGCCTGGTCTGAGGAAGCTTTGGCTAAAGCTAAGTCTGACGACAAACCAATTTTGCTTTCCATTGGCTATGCTGCCTGTCACTGGTGTCATGTGATGGAACATGAGTCTTTTGAAGATGCGGATATCGCCGCGATCATGAATGAACACTTTGTACCTATAAAGGTAGATCGTGAAGAACGCCCCGATCTTGACGATATTTATATGCGTTCGGTACAGATGATGACCGGTCATGGCGGATGGCCGATGACTGTGTTCCTGACACCCGATCTCAAGCCATTCTATGGTGGAACTTATTTCCCACCGCAGGATCGCCATGGACTACCCAGTTTCCGAAGAGTGCTTCTTTCTGTGGCTAAGACGTGGGATGAAAAACGAGAAGATGTGGAGGCAAGTTCCAACGAAATGGCCGGCTACCTGCAACAAATGAGCCAGGTGGAACCATCCGGGACAGAGTTGTCGAATGATTCTCTTGATGGAGCAATTGAGCGCCTATTGATGATAGCTGATCGTCAGTGGGGTGGATTTGGTGGCGCACCGAAATTCCCTCAGGCTTCAGCGCTCTTCTTTATGCTGCGGAAATCTTCTGAGAATACTCAGTTGCGGGAAGTTTTGGAGCTTACTCTTAACAAAATGGCCATTGGTGGCATTCACGATCAAATTGGCGGCGGCTTTGCCCGCTATTCGGTAGACCGCCAGTGGATAGTACCGCATTTTGAAAAGATGCTCTATGACAATGCGCAATTGTCCAGGCTCTATTTGGAATCGTCGCTAGTCTTCAACAACGACTATTACAAGCGCGTCGGTAAGGATGTGTTGGATTTTGTCCTGAGTGAGCTTACAAGTGAAGATGGTGCTTTTTACTCAAGCTTGGATGCAGACAGCGAAGGCGAAGAGGGCAAGTTCTATGCCTTTAACCAGCAAGAAATCAACGAGGCGTTAGGTGCTGAAGACGGAGCCTTTGCCTGCCAGGTTTATGGTGTTACGGCAACCGGTAATTTTGAACACGCAGCAACTGTTTTGAATTTGCAAGATTTGCCCGAGGAATTGGCTCGCAGAGCCAATCTTAGCCTGACCCAGTTTTTCGATCGTTTAGACAAAATCAATGAGAAATTGCTTGCTTATAGAGCAAAACGAATTAGGCCGGGCTGTGATGAGAAAGTTCTTACAGCTTGGAACAGTTTGATGATATCCGCGTTTGTCACCGGCTATCGAGTCTTGCAAGACGAGCGTTAATTTACAAGCAGCGAAAACGGCTTCTAAGTTCATTCTGGAGAAGCTCACTGTCAACGGCAGATTGCTCAGAACTTGGGGTAAGGGCAAAGCCAAGCTTAATGGTTATTTGGATGACTACGCCTATTTTACTGAAGCCCTGTTGGATTTAGCTTCTGTTGATGCCGATCCTAAATGGCTTGAAGAAGCTGTCCGTTTTACCGATGTGATGGTCAAACATTTTTCTGACTCAGACGATGGAAGCTTCTTCTACACGAGCGATGATCACGAATCGCTTATCACTAGACCAAAAAGCTTTTACGATGCCCCTATACCTTCAGCATCTGCTGCTTGCGCTTTTGCGCTATTGCGTTTGGCAAAAATAACTGATAATGAGACGTATAGGGAAAAGGCGGAATCTACTATTGCACTTTACGCGCCGTACTTCGGCAAAGGTGCCGAACAGTTTGCCTATTTCCTCTGTGCTCTGGATTTTCATTTGGCTGACGGTGCCGAACTTGTCGTGTCCGTTGATGCGACAAAAATGAAGGAAGCTTTACCGATGGTTTTTGCCATTGGCGGAAAGTATTTGCCACATATCTTGGTCTTGCTTAATGGTCAGGGTGCTTCATCATGCTGGTCCTTGTTAAAGGAGAGACCGCTGATTTCCGACAAACCAACCGCCTATATATGCCGGAACTTTACCTGCCAAAAGCCAATTAATGAACTCTCGGAACTCAATGAGGCGCTGGCTAAGCTAACCTAGAGTGGAACTTTGATGTTACAGGTCTATTCCCGTTATGACGCTTCGGGAGTAAACTGGAAATTGAGGACGGTTAAAGATGACAGCCTTGCAGAAAGCTCGCTCTACTTGTCCATATTTGTTGCTCGGACTGACACCATCAGCCGGCGAAGACGAAGTCGCACAGGCTTATAAAAACCTGAAAACATCATTGGATGAGGATGATTGTCTGTCCAGCCCTCAATCGTGGGTACAAGCGCGTCAAGCTGTGCTAACTATTGAAGATGCTTATAAGCGAATCTTGGCTGGTGATGAATCCGATGAACCTGTAAAAAAGGTGCCGGATGATTTGGAGTCATTGTTGCCGCCAAAATTAGGGCAGCTTTTGGTCGCTTCCGGAAAAATTACGCTGGAGCAATTGCAGGATGCTTTGCGCGAGCAAGTAGTCCTGCAGATACCTTTAGGTGAAATATTAAAGAGCGCCTCACTGGTAACACAGATGGAGCTAGATAGCTTTTTGCTCAGCCAGCGGCTGATAACTTTGCCGGCTGATACACCTCACCAAATTGGACAACGCTTAATTGGTCTGGGTCTGGTAACAGAGGATATGGTGCGTATTGCTCTGGTTGAACAACGTACTTCGCAAAAGCCGTTGGGGCGAATCCTTGTCGAACGTGGCTGGCTCGCTGACGAGATTTTGCAGGCGCTGGGTTGCCTGGAGGCGATTTCGCCGCTCGAAGAGGGCTGAAAATGCCTAATATAGGTTTGTTTCTTGCCATTTTGCGGGCATAGTAATTTACAGGTTATGTAAATTACGGGGGAGCCCTGGTGTCGGTCCAGTCCAATGATCAGCAACGACAAGCAGAGTCGGCTATTGGTGCCATCTCTGAAGACAAGCTTGTTTTCCTGACTTTTGGATCTGATACGGTTATCGAGCTGGAAAAATTAGAGCAGAGCAAACAGCTGTGTGATTTTGTAATTGTTGATGCTCGTAAGTCAGGCTTTCTCTTTTCTTTCGAGTCACTTATTGAAATTGCTTCGCATGCTGAAAATATTTTGACTAGCAAGGGAGCAATGGCTGTTGTAAAACAGGACAAGGTCACTGTTTTCACCAAGGATTCGCAACTAGGACCGATGGCCTTTAGTGTGTTTGACTCGCATGCGGAGGTTTATGACTATTCGCCGGTGCTGGCCAAACACGTATATGGCAAATTTGCTGAAGAAGGTGCTGAGCTAGAAAAAAGTACCGACCTGGCTGAGCAAATCTTGATGTCGTCCATCCCGGTGCTTACGACGTTTGGTATCAAACTTAAAAGCGGATTAGAGTCTCAACGCAAACGGAATAAAGTTCTGGCTGCCATAGATAACTATTCGCCTTTGAATTCGCTTGCCCAACGCTTGACCAAAGACCCAGGCAAGTTGACCATGGATGAGGTCAAGCACGAGCTTCGCTCGCTGGAGGAATCAAAAGCAATTTATCCCTTGTTTGCCAAGGTACCGTTTCTCGTAAATTGTTTTAAGAACAAAATTGCTTTCCAGTTGAGCGAGTATCTGTTGTCCTCTCGCATCGTCAGTCAAGATCAGCTTGACGAAATGCTGTTTCAACAGCAAAACACTTCCAACAATGTGCGTCTCAGTCTTGGTTCATTGGCTATTTCCAAAGGCTATTTGAGTTGTCGGCAGTTGGAAATTGCTTTGTCCGATCAAGCGTTCTATGGACAAGGTGGTGGCGCTGATGAGACTAAACGAGTGGTTACTGCCAGTTCTGAAGAAAAATCAGTGCAGTCGCTTGTTGGTTATTTGGGAACAACTGATCCTTCCGGTGTTTTACAGACTCTTTCCACCAACAGGGAAACAGGCGTATTATCCGTTGAATATAAAGGACAACAATTTCGAGCCTTGTTCGAAAAAGGGATACTGACCAATGCCAAACTAGGCGGTATCTTAGGCAATAGAGCTGTTCTAGAATTTGCTTCCGTCTGGCGAGAAGGAATTTTCGTATTCATTCAAAGACAGCCGCCGGCCGATCTGGCTCATGAATCGGCTAAGGTAACAAAACCTCTGGACAAGCTGCTTCTGGATAGCGCTCTGGCTCAGGACAATATTTTGGTTGTTTGGGGCAAATTACCCAAAGGTGTTCATACGCCGCTTGAGCGCTTTGTTGATACGGGACACCTTTTGGCATCCGGACGCATTATGGACCCGGCGACCCAGACTGAGCTGACAAGTGAAGAGATTGATCTCATGCGCATTGTCTGGGAAATGAGCGATGGTTTAACCTCCATCTCCAATGCCATTGATAACCAGCAGTCAATAACTACGCTGGCATTCTCCCAGGCTGTTGACCGCTTGTTGCATTACAAATTAGTTGGCGCGCCAAGAGAAGGCATTGCCGCGCCGCTCGATAAATTCCAACAAATCGTCTATGCAATTGGTCAAGAAGTCGGTGCTGAG
>SBAT01000252.1 GCA_005240105.1 Chloroflexota bacterium | reverse complement strand
GTCCATCATCTCCGGCAATGGCTGACGCACCGTGATGCCGGTAAAGGCTTCGTCATACCAATAATCGCGGTCGTTTAATGGCGCAACACGAAAAAATACGCCGACGGCGATAATCAGAGCTAAAACAAGCATGGGCCAATGTCGCATAACCACGAAATATAGCATTTTTTGCCGTTTTGTCAATGATTTTCCGCTATTTTTTGCAAGAAAATCAGGGTTTCTGCCATTTGGAATGAGCTAATGACACGTATATGTCGCTGAACAGAGTGATTTGTGCTAACATGAAAGCAATTTCATATTTTCTATATGATGAATATTCAACGAGTTTTGGCACCAAATGAGAAGATACTTTGGCAGGGGAAGCCTCAGTTCATGCCCTTCATTTTTTCGTCACTGCCACTTTTAGTGTTTGGTCTCGTCTTTGCCTTAGTCCCAGCCGCGGCGATGAAATTTTCTCCAGCCGTCCTCCTTTTGCCGCATTTTTGGCTGGGCGTCATTATTGGCCCGGGAGCTTTGCTGTATTCCATCTTAGTGCATCGTCACATGCATTACGTGATTACTGATAAGCGAACCTTGATTCAGAAGGGGCTTATCGGCCGAGACTATGTGGGTATTGAGCACGACCAACTGACGAGCACTCAAGTGAATGTTGGTCTGGGTGACAAGCTATTTGGTGATGACTCAGGAACCGTACTGATCACGCATGCTGGTGGTCAGGTGAGTAAAAAGGGCTCGCCGCGTCCTGCGGGCCTGGTGAGCGTCACTGATCCTTACGCGGTCTACAGCATGCTCAACCAAACGTCGCACGACGTACGTGCAGACATCCAATATCCGAACGCCTTGCGTCCCAATGAAAACAAGGGCTACAAAACGGAGTATAAGCAGTAATTGCTTTCACACCAAAAACCTCGCACAAGCGGGGTTTTTGCTTTTTGAGGGTTGGAGTAAACTCCGTGATACTTCTCACTAAGAGAGGGTTCCTTATGACCCACCTCGAGCGAAGGCGAGAGGTCTTGAGGCTTCCACTGTATGAACTACGATGCTTGCGGCGTGTATATTTTGGCGAGTCCTGGTAACGGTGTCCTATATGTAGGAATGTCGGTCGATCTTTTAGGCCGAATATGGACTCATAAAGAGAAGCTTCTTGATGGTTTCGCGAAGAGGTACAACTGCACGAAGTTGGTGTATTACGAATCGGCTCCGGATAAAGACGCTGCTCTTGAGCGAGAGAAACAAATTAAGAAATGGTCACGTTTTAAAAAGTTACGACTTATTCAATCCATGAATCACGAGTTTGAAGATCTATCGGATCAGCTTGGCCTGTGAGAGCCACAAGACCTCTCGCCGAAGTCTACCCTGAGCGTAGCCGAAGGGCTCGAGGTGGGTAAGAGGGTCTGGACTTATTTGGAGTCCCCGGATAGCAGTGGAAGCTGTGCACTGGTTCCTTCCTCTGAGTGAAGTCGAAGAGATTTCGTGTAAGTGATAAAATGGTGCTTCCTGATTTTGAAGATAAGATTTGTTGCTATGAAAAAAGATTACGCCAAGTTGTCGGTGAAAGCGCATAAGAAGGCAGGAGGAAAGTGGACCATGAGTTCTAAGTTACCTTTGAAAACTAAAGATGATCTTTCGATTGCTTATACGCCGGGTGTGGCGGAGCCGTGCCGAGTGATCGCGAAAGATCCTACGAGGGCGTACGACCTCACCATGAAGGGGACGACGGTGGCTGTTGTCAGCGATGGCTCCTCTGTCTTAGGGCTAGGCAATATTGGTGCGGTTGCTGGCTTACCAGTGATGGAAGGGAAGGCTGTGCTCTACAAAAAGTATGCCGGCATCGACGCAGTGCCCATTGTTCTTGCTTCCCAGAAAGCAGAGGACATTATTCAGGCAGTCAAAATGATTGCGCCAACCTTTGGAGGTATTCATTTGGAAGACATTGCGGCTCCCGTCTGTTTTGAAGTCGAACGACGTCTCATTAAGGAGCTTGATATTCCGGTGATGCACGATGATCAGCATGCCACGGCCATTGCGGTGCTTGGCGGCCTCCTCAACGCGTTGAAAGTTGTGAAGAAAAAACTTCATGAAATTAAGGTGGTGGTGAATGGGGCAGGGGCTGCCGGAATTGCGATTGTGGATTTATTGCTTGCAGCTGGCGTCAAAAAAATCGATCTGCTCGATTCTCGAGGTATACTATCTCTTGGCCGCAACGGTATGGGTGGAGAAAAAGACCGTTTGGCCCGTCGAATCAACCCGGAAGGCATCACTGGTTCTCTGGCTGATGCTTTGCGAGGCGCTGATGTGTTTATCGGGGTAAGTAAGCCAGGGCTAGTAACCAGGACCATGGTAAAGACCATGACTGAGCGAGCGATCATTTTTGCCATGGCGAATCCTGTTCCGGAGATCATGCCGGCGGATGCTGTGGCTGCGGGTGCGGCTGTTGTGGCTACTGGCCGATCTGACTTTCCGAATCAGATCAACAATGTTCTGGTCTATCCCGGTCTGTTCAAAGGACTCCTGTTACGCCGTGCTTCAGAGCTGACATTCGCTATGAAGCTCGCAGCGGCGCACGCTCTTGCGGCGACTATCAAGAAGCCGACTGCCAACAAGATTCTTCCATCGATTATTGATTTCAATCCTGCTCCGCGTATCGCGGACACTATACGGAGGCTAT
>SBAT01000091.1 GCA_005240105.1 Chloroflexota bacterium | reverse complement strand
AGTGAAAAGCTGCGATGACCTGGTATTTTTCACTATCTCTTCGGCAGCTGCCTTAGCATCACTGGCCTTATCCTTTTCGGACGCAGCACGGACGGCATTTTTGCACATGCGCTCGTTATTCGTTTGGCAAGTGACTACCGCACCAATATCGACAAAGAACAAAATCAACACTACAACAAATATGATTCCCAGAACCGCTTCAATAATGCTGGTTCCTTTATCACTGCGTCTTACACTATTTCTTGTCACCATTTTCGTATCCCCTGAAAACAAATCAATCCAAACCTTTTTCTTCTAAAGGTTGCTCTTCCGTAAAACTAAAGGTCATATCGGCACCCAACCCAGGCACACCAGCAAAAGCCGGTATCGTCAACAATGGTCTGACTTTGACATCGGACGTTAGACGCACGAAGCTGGGATTCACTTTAGGTGTGTATGTCAGATCTTTATTGGCAACTTTTTCACTGTAGTTGGATTGTGTTATACCCATGAGCCCAGCCAGCCCGGTAGTTGCCCAACTCTCGCCCACGCGGGATTCTGCCGCTTGAACAGCTTGTTGATCATTGGGATTAGTCAATGCCAATTCGCGGACAATGCGGTGATTCAAAAACCATGAACTACCGTAAGCACAGGCAATGTATGCAAAATTAATCAAAGGAAAAATAATCAGTAGAACAAAGAGGGCCAGCGCCGGTCCAAACTCAGCTATCTGACTGCCATTTTCACCCCTACGCCTTCTCATGTTACCTGCGCTCCTTATTCTCTTCGTCAGAACGTTCATCGTCGCCGTCAACAGCCACAGCTTTGACAATACGGTACTCAATCATTACGAGCGAGCGCATGTCACCGGCACCATTACTGCTTACATGTACTCTTACTAAATTGCCCTTTTTATTAGCCGCATCAATTCGTCCATTACCGGCTTTGGTATCCACCGACCACTTTTCACCACGCAGAGCATCTGCGTACCAGTCGAAAACCATCTGCGCCGGTTCACGAGTTTCAAAGGAAATACCATATGTTGCTCCGCCCCATGATTGCGGCATAATCACAGAACGCAAGATTTTGTAATTACCCGTATACTGCGGCAGATTGGGCAGTTGCGGCATGTAGTTGATGACTTGGTAGCTAGTCTCGGTGCTTGCCGAAACAGGCATCGGACTAATTGCTGCCACACAAAACAAGACCGCAACTAAGCCTTGAGCAAATTTTTGAAATGACGGTTTCATTGTACACCCCTGTACTTAGACTAGTTAGGATCAGAAAATACGCCGACGTTGGCACCTGGCACTCCACCAAATCCAGCCTGATGGGAAAGACTAACTTCACCCAGCAGATTATTGTGACCGGAAGATGGCGTGAATGTAACTTGGTCATCACCGTACAACACAGGTGAAGAATGCATGTACGGGTAAACCGGAGCGCCTCCATCACCAGCAGCATCTACTGATCTATAAAGTGTTGAATAAGTCTGATGCATGAATTGCGGATTACCATCAGGTACGGCATTAATATTGACCCATGTCGGCGCAGTTGTAGTCATCGTTAAAGTGCCGGCGAGGCTCTTGTAGATGTACATCACAGCACCCATTGGTATCACACGTCCGGAAAGCACGCTGTTAATTTCAGCAGCTGTAGCGTCCGGCTTCATCTGATACATGCGTTGGGCAATTTGGTCCATGATGTTGTTGGCACCGGCTTGCGGCAGCAACTGGCTCAATGTACCTGGTTTAGCAAAGTCCGGAATATTTGAATATGCCTGACTATGATTGAAATACTCAAGTCCAGTTGGGCCAGGCACATTGGTCGTAACGCTATACCAAGGATCGGTTGGGTCGTGAACACGCTTAACATGCTGGAACGCAGCCATCACTTGAGTCTTCACGTTCTCAATGGCCATCTGACTATTGGAGCTGAATGGCACGCCGGGTGAATTCAAATATTTTGCGCCGTAGGTTGCCTGAAATTTCGGCAGCATTTGAGCATACAATGGATTGCCGGCATCCATGTAGGTTAACATCGTAGCTCCCGACTTAATTGAACTCGGGCTGGCTCCATAGATTCCTTGCGAAGAAGGAGCCGGTCCTGTTGGTTTGCCTGCAGCAAGGTTTTGGTTGTACGTTAACCACTGGCTGTACAACGTTGGATTGGTTGTATAGGCTCTATTTCCACTACCGTCATTAGGTCCAACAAAAATTCCGGTATTCAATTCTTGCGCAAAAATGTTTTGGTTGTCTCCCAGAGTGCCGGAAAATGAATGTCCGCCTCCATTGGAAATGACAATATACCCACGCGGAATGGCAGCTGTGTAATCAGCACCCAGACAGCCGACTATAGCACCGGCTGCAGCGGAAAGATCTTTTGCCGCACCAAAAGCTTTGAAGGCATTCGGTGGAACCGTTCCTAAATTTCCCGGTCTTTTGGCAGCTGCATTAAAGTCGTCCATGGACACAAGGTGAGGCGCACTGCCTGGTCTAAGCGGCACAAACGAAATTGGGCGACCGATGCCTTGAATGTTCATATTCACATAGCCAGAAATATAGTTGAACTTTCTACCCGACTGTTTGTTGGTCACCACATTTCCAACAAAGGGAATGCGCTTGTTGGTGCCGGGATATAAAGGCAAACAATTTGGGTTGTAATCTAGGTTGCTTGCAGCACCGGCTTTCATGTAGCCTGTTTCGTATTTGGAATCCATGTGCGAAGTCGAGGAGTCTGCTCCAATCATGCGCACCAAGTTGGCTGACGCCAGATGAGCAAAATGCTGTCCCATATCTGAGCCGGACGCCAGCGAAGTCGACAAGCGACCGCCTATGCTGTTGTTGCCCGTGCAAACCAAATCAATTGCTTGTTGAGCATTGGAAAGAGCCCGGGGAGTTCCTTCGGTAGATGCGTTCATGGCCACAAGCATTGCTTGTCCGACGCAACGGTTATAAGTAAGCAGATCTACTTCCTGGCTGGTGCCGGTCAATCCACCAAAATAAGTTTGCTCAAGTCCAGTGAGTTTTACTTTCGGTCTCTTTAAAGCTTGCTTGGCGACATTAAGCCCGCCTGCGTCGGTGGCATTTTGCAATTCTCTATTACCGCCGATTAGCTTACCGAATAAGAAAAAGAATCCTGCTAACAGAGTAAAGACAATAATGAAGGCAAGCGATAAAGTTAGGACTGCGCCCTTCTCTTTTCTATTCATGAACTCGGACCCCCTAGTAAACCTCACACCGTTAGAGCTTGTCATCCAATGGACAACGATTAAACTGCTCTAATGTCAAGATTATAGATGAGACCGGCTTAATGTCAAGTGGTTTTAATATTAAGCAGATAAAAAACAGCAGGGGCGCCTTAAACAGCGCCCCTGCCGAAAGTACCTTATATATGCGGCTATTATTTGACCGCCGGCTCCATTACGGAAACCTTGGTCATCTTGTCACCAGCACGTAGGCTTTCAACGACCTTCATACCGTCAATGACTTTGCCGAATACGGCGTAGTTCATATCCAGGAATGGTGTTGCAGCCAAAGTGAAGTAGAACTGCGAGCTAGCCGAATTGGGATCATTGGTACGAGCCATGGCAATGGCGCCAACCTCATGCTTCAAATTCGGTTTAACTTCCAAGGGAATATTGCGCTCTTTCTTGGTCGCTGGATCGATGAAACCACCGCTACCAGTACCCTTTGGATCGCCGCCTTGAATTACAAACCCTGGCTCATAGCGATGAAAACCAAGACCGTTGTAGAAGCCGCGCTTCACTAAGTCCAAAAAATTATGGCTTGTGACCGGTGCTTCAGCTTCGTAAATCTGAACCTTAATGACGCCTTTGTTGGTTTCCATTACAACCACTGGATTGTTTGTGCTCATAGGTTTTTTTATACCAATCAGCGTGCGGTTATGGTCTGGGGCAGCAAAGCTCGCTACTTGACTCACTAAGAGCAAAGTAAACAAAACAAGTGCCACCACCGGTAGCATCATGGTCAAAAGCGGGCTATTAAACCGATGACTATTACGCATCACCTTGATATCTCCTCCCTTGTAAGAAGTCTAACCGCATCATTTTAGCAATGATGTTTGAACCTCGACATGACCTGCGACTTGATCAGGCGCTTTAGTTACAACCGGTATCGTAATTTTAACGTCCAAGCTGTCAGGCAGTGCTGAATTTGCCGGTACCGCGAAACAAACGAACCCCTTCGTTGTCTCGCCCGGCATAAGAATCCGCTTGCCCAAACGCGCTTCCTCGACTTTCAGACGCAGCGCGTCTCCGCCATAGGGCACACCAAGACTTTCACGCTTGTGGGCAATCTCACTTGCAATAGGCGCCGCCAAGCCGGCCGAGGCAAGACTGACTGCTACTTGCCAGGCTTTCGTGAATGCCGATGGATCGCATCCCGAATCAGCAATGATTTCACTTTCTGTAGCCGAGCTCAACGTAAACGATTCTGCAGAAGCTTGAGTCTGATCGCCATCTAAAAGTATTGGTGTTGCCAAATCATTGGTTACTTCAACTTGCACTAAACGAAAGCTACTGGGACGGCAATTAGCAAAAAGCTTAGAGCCAACTGGGCTAGCCTTAATTGAAACTTGTTGAAACTCAGCAAGTCCGCGCAACTTTGGCTCGGATGCAGCAGCCCCAGTCGTCTCCTGACAAAGCACAGAAGGGTTAGCAAGCAATACTGCAATAGACAGCAAACTAAGTCCGTGAAAGATTTTCAAACCACTCAATACCCTGGTTTAACCCAGAGCAGAATAGCATGTTAGCTAGCTGCGGGGCAGCATCTAATACCGACGCCTCGGATATTCATAATGTCCGTTGCTGGTTGGTGCCCCATACAGGTTACTTGGTGGTGCACCGTATCCGTTACCCTGATACATGTCACTTTGGATGGATGTCGTATTTACTTATACCTGCGTGATCGTCCCATGTTAGAAGTCAGTCCTTGTCGGAAACAAAGCAATAACGTACACTAATTATGTACACTCCCATCAAGGGCTCTGGAAATGAGCGAGAATATAAACCTAGCTGGATTACTTGGAATAAAGCTAACTAAAATTGGCAAGACTGAAGCACGACAAAACTTTCTTCCACTGGTTAGCGAGCTTGTTCGTCAGCCAGGAGCAATTGAGATTACAGATCATGACCAACCAGTGGCTGTTTTGGTCAGTCACAGTCACTGGGCTGCCATCATGTCAAAGCTAGCGCAGAGCAACAACCAAAGCCCACCAGTGGATTTGAGAGGCTCTGTAAAGATAATTGGTGATTTGGAGGCGGCTAGCAAAGAGGCTGGTCAAGAACTTCTTCAGTCGGTTAAGCGGAGAGCAAAAAACCTGTGATTGAAATGCTTGTTACCGACACTCATCCACTCACTCGTTATT
>SBAT01000350.1 GCA_005240105.1 Chloroflexota bacterium | reverse complement strand
TCACTGAATCCTCGGTAAAGGCAGCTTCCGGTACCTCGACAGTCTCCTCTTCGTCGTCAGCGGCCGCGTCTGGAGCCTCCTCGCCAAATGGCTGTTGCTCTGACCAATCCTCGGTCACTTCTTCGGTTACTCGTGCAGCCATGAAGGCTCCTTAACTAATGAGGGTGTCTAATTGTTTTTACCCAATTCAAACAATTATCTAGCAGTCAAGAGAAAGATTAAGGTTTGTAAATTGTCTTCTTGTTAACAGACCGGCTAAGAGGCATCAATTACTTGTAAAATCGTTGGTTCCCTATATAGAAGCAAGGAGCTCTTATGACGCGCAAATACAATGCTCGCGAGAAAAAGAAACGCCGTCTGGCCAAAAAGGACAGACAAAAGGCCGATGTCAGAGAAAAGATCGCCAAAGCCCAAACCAGCAAATAAAGCGAAAAAATGTCAATTCCAACTAAAACGAAGACCATGAGGATAATGTCCGGCATGCGTCCGACGGGACGCCTGCATATTGGACATTATTTTGGTGCTTTAACCAATTGGCTTCATTTGCAAGAGTCTTACGATGCGTTCTTTATGATTGCCGATTGGCATGCGCTGACGACAAAGTATCAAGACACATCGCAAATCACGCAAAGCATCTGGGAAATCGCTTTGGATTGGTTGTCCATCGGCATTGATCCTGACAGGGCCGCAGTCTATGTGCAATCTGCGGTTCCGGAAATAGCCGAATTACATGTCTTACTTTCCATGGTCAGCCCGCAAAGCTGGGTGGAAGGCGAACCGGGATTAAAAGACATGATTCGCATGTTGGCTAATGACGAGGAGGAAGCCAGACAAAAGGCCACCTATGGTCTGATTGGCTATCCGGTACTTATGACTAGTGACATTCTGGTGATGAAGGGTGACTTGGTACCTGTCGGTAAAGATCAAGAATCACACTTGGAATTTGCCCGCGATGTAGCCAGACGGTTCAACACTCTCTATGGTGTCGACTACTTCCCGGAGCCACAGGCCAAGTACACATCGACGCCGTTATTGAAGGGTGTCGATGGTCAAAAAATGGGCAAGTCGTACAACAATGACATTAAGATTGCTGATACTGCCGATGATACCGTAAAGAAAATACGGCAGATGATAACCGATAGGACTCGTATCGCTAAATCTGATCCCGGGCATACCGATTTATGTGAAGTACCCTGGCCGTACTACAACTTATTTGCCAACAATATGTTGATGGAGCACCCGAGCATTTTCTTGTCCGATGTGAAACAGCAGTGTGAAAATGCCATTATCGGTTGTGTCGATTGCAAGGTCAGGTTGGCCGAATTAGTCAATGAATTTTTTGCTCCGATAAGAGAGAAAAGGGAAAAGTTGGCCAAGGATCCCGATAAGGTGCGCAAGATACTTGAACACGGCAATACAAAAGCTCGCCATGTAGCTAAGCAAACTCTTGCCGATGTGCGTGAAATAATGAGCCTTATCGACTGGCATCGCTAATGTTGAACAATTTACTGCTCCTCGAAACCGTGCTGGCTTACGCTTATGCGGCAAGTTTGCCGCTTACGCTGACTGGTTCATGGATAATATTGGCCATTGGCTTAGCCGTATGGCTGTTGAAATTCGCTTTCGGTGCAAGAGACTGTAGCAGACCGCCCTTTACTGTGCCGCTCTTGATTTTTTTGTCGGCGGTAGCAATTTCAGGTCTTGTTAATGGTGGAGTCTTTGAGGCTCTTAATTCTGTTTGGACCTTCAGAGCGTTGGTGGTTTATTTCTGGGGTTACCAGTTATTTAAGACCCGCAGGCATCTTGTTTTTGGTGCGCTCGCCGTATTGCTTCTAATTGCAGCAGTGTCGGGGATTTGGAGTACTATCCAACAACTTACAGGCTTTCACCCGTTTGGCTATAAGTGGTTGCAGGGAACAGGCTTTTTAAGTGCTCCCATGGCATACGCAGGGCAGATGCAGCTCTTTTCGCTTATTGCTTTGGCATTTGCCGTCGACAAAGTTCGTCTGACAATAAAAGCACGGTGGATACATCCAATTGTTCTTGCATTTTGCAATTGCTTGGGCGTTTTGTTTGCTGCCGAACGTAGTGCTTGGCTGGGCTTTTTTGCCGGCGTTGCCTCACTTTCGTGCCTTAAATCAGTACGCTTTCTTCTGAAAACAGCACTAGCTCTTGCTGTAGTTGGTGCGCTTAGTTTTATGTTCGTGCCGGTAGTGAAACAAAGACTGGCACCACTTGCTAATTGGCAGCAGGATGTAAGCACACGAGTACGCCTGCAAATTTGGCAAGAGTCCATTGATGTCTGGCAGTCGCATCCCGTTTTTGGCGTGGGAATTTCTCACTTCCCTCGTTTTGATATACCGGAAGCAATAGTACCGGGACGATCCAAGGACCTCAATCATGCCCACAGCAATTACTTCCAAATGCTGACATGCCTTGGCGCACTTGGACTCTTGGCCTATTTGTTGCTCTGGATTTGGATCCTTGCAACCATAGCCAGGAGCTATTTCTTGCTTCGTGTTGGTGATACCGCGTCTAGTGATGACGCTGCTGAAAAGTCTCTCTTGCTTGGACTCTACGCTGCCACAATTGCTCTATGCATATCCGGCCTGTTTGAGTACAACTTTGGTACCGCTCAAGTCAGACTTGCTTATTGGTTTTTACTTTCCATGTACGCCGGAAGCAGTAGCAAGCTAAGCGTTAAGAATTGACGAACCGATCTCGGTGAGTTACCATTAAGGCTTCTATTTAATACTACATTTGGTTCGATTTTTACCACGATAGAAACCAGTATGGCTCGGGACTCAAGCAAGCAGTTTGGTAACGTAGGCGTGCGCATGGTGGCATGTGTTACGGTCATCGTCCTATTGGTTGTCTTCTTTGCAGTCAACTACGTCCGTTTGATGAGCATTGAGCGCGACACGCACACGGCAGTTGAGGCAGCTTGCCTGCAAGCAGCCATAGATCTAAGTTCGGTCGTAATTGACGGACCAGTGGGCAGGTTGAGTCTTGTCGATGATCTACCGGTAAAAAGACCATATATACCTAGCCGTAATACGTACTCTGGAGCTACGCCGAAGTCTTCGCCAAAGTCGGAAGAAGTCAGACAAGTGAAGAGCGTAAATACGCTGTTGGCTGAAATTCGCTTGAGAGCATTGATTGCCAGCCAGCCTGAAATTCTCAATTCGACGATGACTTATCGGGCAGGCGCTGATCTGCAATTGGCGCGCAACAGTATAAATGCCTTGCGCTATAGGCTTATTAATACACTGTCCAACCAGATGCCTGTCCACGACAAGCTGGGACGCGAGATAAACATTCAACGCCATCTTGTAAATGCCTACAACAACAATCAGCAAAAACTAGGCAGGATCTATTGCCGTTTGGAAAATCTAAGTTTTCGATTGGGCACAATTAGTAGCTTGCAAGACAGCAGGATGAATTCACTGCAAACACCTAGACCAGCCGATTGCGATCCTGAAACTGTTAATGGTGATGGCTTTTACAAAGCCTATAGAAAGTACCAGCTGCCAGGACTACCTGGCGAGCAAGTGGAATTTATTCCTGATTGCCGGAAGGCGAAGCTCGTGGATAATTCCACTTTTGTGCCGCTGACTGATTCCAGTTCATTTCCCTGTGCCGTTCAAATTGAAGGGGACGAAGTTGTTACGATGATTGCGCCTGCCGGTGGCAACAAACCGCAGACAAACATAATACATTTCAAGGCTACAGCTCAGTGTCCATGCGGCCCGATGGAAGGCGAAAATCAACTACGAGCAAGTCCATCGGGAGCATTTTTGTTGAGCTTTCCGCAGGGTTTTCCCAATGTTCCGTTTGAGGAAAAGTTGAATTTTTACTCGTTGGTAAGCATTATGAATGCTTCCATGCTCGATCCGGCAAATATTGATAGCAAGAGCCCATACAAGTTCTGGAACGATGAGTCAGCTGGAATTTGGCGCGTTGCTGCTAATGGCCCTGTGCCGGGAAGTGGTTCGCTTGCGGCAAAGCCATATCTGAACATCAAGGGACGCACAAGTGATGATCCATCCGTTGCTTTGTCCTTTCTTGTATATGACTGGTTGGCTAGCTTGGGATTGAAGCCTAATGTCGAATCAGTAATTAAGGCGCTTACTTTTGATTTGCGTGCCTACCGTCACTATCGCCACAACCCCTCGATTGAGTTTTCCATAATTTCGTTATTGCCGAAAGTTCAGCAGGCTTACGCTGAATTTGGCGAGAAAGCAGTTATTAGTGCTGTTCTGAATGTAGACCCGACAGGCAAAAATGATCCGCGCAATTTGACTAACTGGCAAAAGAATCCCTACTTGTATGGCCGCCAGCAAGCGCGTATGTGGACTTATTCCAGTCCGGTGTCTACTTTCCCATCTGATTCAGTATTGGTAAAAATCAATAATGATGGCTCAGTGACAACAACTGACGGCAACTCTGTAGAGCAAGTCCCTAGATTTACCAGAGAAATTCTTTCTATGAATCATATTGGTTGGCAGACTTATGTTAATGCGTTATCTGTTCTCAATCGAAAAATTGCCGAAAAATTTGAATCGCTCGGTCCGCAGCAAGTACCGGCCGTAGCTGTGATAAATGAGGTAATGAAAAGTAACCCTCGCTTAGCCAATGCTCTACAAAATGCTCAGTACTGCATGGATATTTCTGTAGCCATGCAGAGGAATTTGAAGGCTTTGACAGCCAATGGACTGAGAATAGTCAATAATCGCCATTACGCTTTGGATACGGCTGATTTTTACCCGCCAACCAGGGCGGCTACTGTTGACGATCTGATTGGGCAATCGATCAGTGATACCGGTCAGGATGTCATTTTGAACAATAGAGACTGGTGTGGGGCAAAACCTACCTTTGTTAGCGGCACGAAGGTTGTGAAAATTGGCCATCTCAATTTGCCGTCGTTGTTGCCGCAGGCGATAGCTTCATCTCATCCCTATTCCAACTGGAACAAGTTCCTCTTCCACTTGGACTTGCAGAGTCCAGCCCAGCAATATGAAGGAGAGATATTAATGCACCGCTTAGAAGCGTCACCCTATGCTACAGTCCCTTTGCTCAAAGGTCAGGTGCATTACCAGAATACTTGTGCTCTCATAACCAAAGCGGTAAACAGTCCGGGCTTCAAGATTTGCTGGCAAGTACAAGCTCGTGATATGCATGCTAATCACTTTTCCGGATTGGATGCCGACCTGAAAGGAGCTGCTGCCGAGGTTGCTTCTTACTATGCAGACATGGATCTAAACAGCTACAACGGACAGGTATGTAAGACTTCGCCGATGCGAGGAGTTTGCCCTCCTCTAGCCTCAGAATTTTCCATTGGCTGTCCGATTGTCAAAGCTCCGCCAACTGCTGCTTTAGCTTCGATTGCTCTCTGGTCTGATTGGCTGGCACCATCTGTAGTGTCATCTGCCATGTCCGATCAATTATTGAGTGTAGAAAGAAGCTGGCAACCGTCTATCTACGTGCCCGACGGGACGGCTTTAGGGAAATTCAAAGGTCGTCTTTCGGACAATGCCATAAGCCGGCAATGGTGGCAAGGCAGGCAATGGAAAAGCGACTGGTGGCTTACCAGCGGCAAACTCTCACAAACTTCCGGAGCGTACCCGGAACCACCGCCTTTGGCAATTTAACTGTATATATGCTCCGGTTCCGTTTCACTTCACCTTCGCTTGCCTCTGGCGACCCACGCTCCATGTAGGATTGCGATAGAGCAATCCTACATGGAGCTGTACCTAGTTCCTTGCTTCGCTCTAAATCCTTACTTTAAGCCAGGTGCCGGATTGGAAGCGCCAGGCCATTAGTCCTGCTTGGATAATTACTGAAGTGGTCATTGCCCACCATATTCCAACTGGTCCAAGATGTAGACCTAAAGCCAGGTAAGCTGCTAGCGGCAGGCGGATGCACCAACTGCAGAAGATGCTTATCCACATGGGCACGCGGGTTTCACCGGCTCCTTGTAGGGCTCCTGCTAAGACCATGCCAACGGATAGAAATGGTTCGCTTATGGCATTGATGCGTAAATAATCGACAGTGTATTCAATTGTCTGGGGATCATGGCTCATTGTCTGGGCAAATGGTCTGGCAAAAACAAAGAGCAGTGTAGCCAGGCAGAGCATAAGGCCAATGCCTAAATTAGTAACGTGCCAACCAGCCTTAAATGCTCTTTTGATTTGCTTGGCACCTAGCGATTGCCCGACAATCGAAGCCACAGCCATTGATAAAGCCATGAGCGGCATGAAGACAAAGCTTTCTACTCGCATACCGATGCTCCAGGAAGCTAACGCTTGTGTGGGATTAGGACAACGAGCCAAGACGAGAAATAATACAAATGTGCCGCCAATCCAACTTATACGTTGCAGCGTAGAGGGGATTCCTATGCGCAATACGCGCAACATCTGGGTCAGGGACAGAGGAAAGAAATGCTGGAAACTGTTTTTTAAATTTGATCTTTTCAGCGCCCATATAGCAATCAAACTACCGAATGCAGAAGCTACTACTCCGGAAGCAGCGATGCCTTTGATGCCTAGACCGGCAACAGGCCAATTGCCTAATACGGTTACATAGTCACCTAAGATATTGATGGTGGCAATTGTGCACATTACTACAAGTGGTGTCTTAGCATCACCAATAGCGCGAAAAGCAGCATTAATTAGGGCGGTAATACTAAACGGAAAAAGCAAAAGACAAATTATCGTCAAATAGGTGGTGCCCATGGCGATGACATCGCCGCCTTGCCCAAACAGAGGAACCAGAAAGTGAGCAGCAGCAATGGCTACAAATACCAACGTCAAACCAAGCATTACGGAAAGGGCCAGTGATTGCGCTGTAGCCATTTCAGCTTCATTCATATTGCCGGCGCCAACCGCTCTTGAAACGATAGCTGTTGTTCCTACGCCAACGGACATGATCAACACTTGGAACAAGAACAAAACTTGTTCAGCCAAGCCTACAGCTGCCTGGGAGGCTGATCCTAATAAACCGGCTACGTGAATATCGACAGCGCCAACTATTGAGCTTGTAATTGTCGCAAGCAATAGAGGCCAGGACATTAGCCAAATGGCCCGCCAGAGGCTGCCTTCTACTAATGGCGCTTTAGAGCCGGTTTTTGTTTGGATTGTGTCTTCAGCCATTTCTGAGCGTCCATGTGTACAGTCCCCAGTTGCCTGACATCTCGGTCGGACTGGCGAATTTAGCATTCTAGCCAATTTTACAGCGTTAGGTCGGGTAGCAAGCTTTATAATAAGCGCCGCAACAAGGATTTAGTGTGCCTGGAACGAAAGAGAATTTCGCTGAAGAGACTTTTACATTCAAGCGCTCGGCTTGGAAGGTTATTTTGCGCTGGTTTATTTTCGTCGTCCTCCTTCTTCTGAACGTCTCGCTTGTAGGCAGCACTATCGCGCAACACGTCGTTGGACGGTCTCAGGATTTAGCCGTTGACGTTGCTACCTACGTGCTTGTTTTCTTCTTTGATCTGATTATTGGGTTGCCCTTGTTATTTGAGGTGGATAGCATCTGGATTTTGCCAGACAAGTTGGTTATAAGGACGCTTCTGTGGCAGACAAAGCTTCCCTGGAACGAGATAGTCAGCATACGGCAGCCCATGTGGCTGAAATTTCTAATTCTGCGCAGCAAGCATGTCATTTACCTCCTGCATAAAACGGATCTGCAGCCGTTTGATATGCTTGTGGAGAAAATTGCCGACAAAGTAGGACAAGAGAAGTTTCTTGGTTAAAAGATAGGCTCCGGATATATCAATATGGTACTAGTAGGTAGTCAGTTAGGAATTCAGCCAGTGTCAGGGAAAATTCGTGTATTAATTGGCAAGCCTGGTCTGGATGGACACGACCGTGGTGCCAAGGTTGTCGCTCGAGCCTTGCGAGACGCCGGTATGGAAGTTATCTATACGGGGTTGCATAGGTCGCCGGAAGAAATTGTGGAGACGGCAATTCAAGAAGACGTTGATGCCATTGGCTTGTCGGTTTTGTCAGGCGCCCATATGACCGTTTTTCCGAAGGTAGTTAAGCTTCTGAAGGAGCAGGGAGCGGACGATATCGTTGTATTTGGCGGCGGTATTATTCCGGAAGAAGACAGGCAAGAACTTATAAGGCAAGGTGTCTACGAGATTTTTGTGCCGGGTGGGGCAACCCAGCGGACAATTCAATTCTTGAGGGAACGCTTCAACGCCAAACACAGCCAGAAATGACACAAAACTCAAGCAATTGGGCGTCTGAAAACCATGCCGGCGTGGAATATAGGGATATAAGGCAGTGCCAGATAAAATCTGGAATTTCCTAGATTAAAAATATAAGTCACTTACTTGCAACCCATGTTATACTTCGTGTTTAATTGTAGTAGGGGCTGTTTGGAGTAACTGAAGTGTCCCCCGAATCAAGAGATCAGCCGGATAAGAAAGTACAGGCTTTAGAGCCTGCGCTTCTTGAGATTGCTGGTTTGGTTGTAAATTCAGTTATGCGGCACAGGGTCAAGCCCTATGTAGACCGCCTATTCTCCAAGCGGGCTGCCCAGCGTGTAGTCCACCAGGCAGGCACTGCCGCCTTAGTCAGACTTTCCGAGAACGACGCTTTTCTAGAAGCCTACGACATTTAATTCAACAATTTGGACCAACTATTCAGGCGGTTATCAGACCGCCTTTTTCTTTTTCAAGCAACCAGTCGTGGAACCGAGAAACCGCTAACAAGGCACAGCGAGAATGGAGGATTGCGATAGAGCAATCCAAGGAGAAGGCACTAAATGTGCCTTCGGGTGGAGCGTGGGTTGGCGGATGGCAAGCGAAGGTGAAGGCGAAGCGTTTTCAAAACGCGTAGCCGGAACCGGAGCTATATAAGAAATCCATTTATAATGAATATGACAGGTATATTTTTGCCTGTTATTTACTAGCCCAAAAATCAATTCGAGACAGACATGTCCAGCAAGCCGCCCTTATACAGAAAAGGCGATGTGGTCTTAGTTTCATTCCCTTACACGACAGACGAGGGATCCACGCAAACTAAGCGAAGACCGGCTGTGATCATTTCTGCTGATGCTAATAATGCCCGTCTGGATGATGTGCTTCTAGTTCCTTTGACCAGTAATACCACACGCGCTAAGCGTGAACCAACTCAGGTTGTGGTGGAAATGAAGACGCCGGAAGGGCAAGCAGCAGGTTTGCGCCTGGATAGCGTAATTGATTGCACGGTAATTGCCACTATTCCCAAGACGCTCTTAGTAAATAAGATTGGTGTCTTTAGTCAGGAGATTATGGAGAAGGTGGATCAATGTCTGATGATAGCCATGTCCATAGGACGCCCTGTTCTGCCGGAAGAAGCTGCCAGTGAAGCTGACCCTGTTGCAGAGGCAACGCAGGAAGGCTAGTTGGCTTCTGTTTTCTTTTTCCTTTTAACTTTGAGCAGAAACAAGTAAATAGCTGGGCTTAAAAGTACCAGCGCAATTATTGCTATGTCGTTGGCAAAGAGTCCTGGAGCGTAGCCGATTAAAAGCCTCAGGGCATAAGACATGACATAACTTGCACCAAGGAGAAAATAAGCAAGGGCATTTGTTCGAGCGAAGCGGGCAATTAAGAGCCACAAAACAATTGCGCCTAAGAAATAGAAGAGAGTACCAATCAGGATGTCCTGGTAGTAGCGGTAACTAAAGTTTAGGGACAGGGACACAGCGAGGCTTATGATGAAATAGTCTCTTTTGCGGCCCACGTATTTGGCATAAAGTCCGGCCAAGCTGGCAGCTGTTAAGGCAGTGAAAACACCGGTGATGAAAGCATCTGTGATTGTTTCCATCGAAGGACTTATGACTCCGGCAAGCTTAGTAAAAGCATCCAGTGGGGCAATCATAATTGATGGTGAAAACTTGGTTTGCAGAAAGACGCGCACGACATCCAAGGACTGCCAGCCAATGCCAAAAGTGTAACCAACCAAAATGGCATCTATCCAGAGGTCTTTCTTATTGCCGGTCCTATTCTCTTCTGTTTCGCTGACTGTTGCTTTGATGATTGTATTGATAGGTGATTGCGGCGACAAAATGCGGAAGGCGGCCAGCGAAAACGCTGCTGTGGCACAGGTAACTGCCAGCCAGGAAATAACAGAAAGTATTTGTCTGACAAATTGTCCTGTTAGAAACGTATCAATAGGATTGCTGGTGTCATAGATAACGAACAACTCGGGAAGATCATTCAATACTTGTGGAATTAGGGTGAGGACGATAGGCAGGGAAATAAGTACAGCCGGACGCCAGTGAATTGAGCCTGTGGCGGCAATTCCTTTCAGCCACCAGATTACTGCCACAAGTGTAAGCAAATTCAAGCCAATGCCCAGGTACTGGCTTATTTGGTCTTTCAGAGTTCGGCGAGCTTTTTCAAATAGCCATTTATCCGGCAATTGCCAGGTTTTGCTGAAATTGCAGACCAGGTTACCCAGGCAGCTTACATTGACCCGAAATTCAGCATCCGGCAAGGACAAGTTTTCTGATTTGTAGCGAAGACTATAATCGTTGCGCTTTGAACGGGCATTATCATAGACATCTAAAGGCGAAAGTGGCAGGTATTGCTTTTGCTCGTTCTGCAGATAGTTGTCAGCCAGCCCCTGCGCTTCTTCTCGGGATATTTTCTGTCCTTCAGCCTCTTCATCCAGAGCAACTGAAAATGATGTTGGATTTCCTTTGCCATCCAGACTTACCAAGTAAATTTGTGGATCAAGGGGACGGAAGAAGCGAACACGCCAGAGGATTCCTCTATACACTTTCTTAGATAGAGCAAGGGTTTTGGGAAACTTTACCTTTTCCAGAGCATATTGCATTTCGTGGCCGTTGATGTCTTCACCTACCCAAGCAACAATTGAACGCCCGGTTATATCTATGTTCTTTTTCTTGAGGTAGTCCTGGGCAATCGTAATTGCTTCATCGCGAGATATGGAGAGCCTACTGTCCGAGCCAATTTGGGTTGGGAAAAATGAGAATTGCAAAAGGCAAAATAGACCTAGTAGCGCAAGAAAAATACAACGGGTACTCTTCTTCAATGGTTCGTAATTGAAACTGGATTCCGGCAATATCTCATTGAGAATTACCAGTTGTTCCTGCCTTTCGATGCTGGCATTTAACAACGGCTTGGACCTGTGCTCGTTAGTTGATTCTTTGGATGCTTTTATTAGCAAATAGAGGCTGGCTGCCGCTGCCAGAGCAAACGGTACAAGCACAACTACAGCTTGAGCCCGCAGTGGTAGTAGTGCTGAACCCAAAAGCGGTAGCACGCCTAGGAATGTGTCAAAGACGTAGTGTGAAATTAGGCATGGCAAAATACCGAAGTAGTTTAAGATTACACCGTAGAGAAAACCGACAACCGTTAACTCAAGACCACGAGCATACGGAGGCTCCTGCGGATAGTTGCTGTGCATGAATGCCCAAGCGGCCGCTTGCAATAAATTGGCCAGCCAGAAATTTTTCAAAAGTTTGGTCAGGATAGTTGTGCCTAGAATGCGGTAGAGAAACTCTTCTGTAAAAGCGGCCCAGACGCCAATGTAGGCGGCAGAAAACGATGGTACATAAGAGCTCAGTGCTTCGGCATTTTGCACATCCAAGGGTGACCAGAACCCCAGTCCACGGCCAAACAAATAGTAGAAGATAACCCAACCCAAGTGCATGCCAAAAAGACCATGACCGGCAATCAAGCCTCTAAAAGTTTGACGAAG
>SBAT01000414.1 GCA_005240105.1 Chloroflexota bacterium | reverse complement strand
TGCTTGTCTGATTCTAAATCTTTCAAATAGGCATCCCAAAAATCTGTACTAACTAACTCTATCGCATCGAGCATTTGCTGATGATTGCCACTTTCCATTGGGCCAAAGAACCTTGCTAGCCTGCCTGTTGTAGTCAAACCGGCAAGTTGTTGTTTGCGTTTATTAATACGTTTGGCAATGCGCTGTCCAACAATTGGTCTTGCCGGCTGGGTCTGCTTACCACTCTCCTCACGCTGTCCAACACCAGCAAATGTTAGATGATTAGCGCCCTTTATTTCTACAAAATACTTGTTACCGGCAGGGCTATCCAGATATGGCACACGTCGGTCTTTAGGCATAGTCCAACCGGTCTGATCAAGACTTCCGGTCATGAACATGGCCGGCCCACTGATACCCTTCCAGGAATTTTTGCCATCAAAACCAAAATCACGTGGGCGGCGCTTGATCCCTTGTGGCGACATCACCAATATTGCCGCCACTCGACCATCATAAGGAGTACGCACTTTGCCACCGGCAATTTTGGGGACGCCGGCGCCGCCTAGGAGCATGGACGTAAATGCCCCATAAGAGTGCCCGCCTAACCCAACGTGTGACGTATCCATTGCAGCGGGAATCGATGCCTGAATGGTTGGGAAAGAACCCAAAATCAACTTGATGTCAGCTATCCGGTTGGCCCAGCCGCTGTAGTCAGTGGGAAGCACTTTGAGCGTGGCCATCAAGTCTTGAAATACCTTCTCCTTGTTGGTCGTATTAGTGATGGCATCGGCATGAGAAGGCTGCATGCATACAAATCCTTTTTTGGCCCAATAGCCTATTAGGTACTTGTAGCCATCCTTAGACCCACCCGCACCATGGGAAAAGATAATGATGGGGAATTTCCCTTCTTCTGTTGGATAGGTCACGCGCATGTGCAGATCCTTGTTGCGCTGTTTGTCATGGAGAACAAAATCGTCCAGAACCCCAATTCCGTCAGCAGCCAGCACAGGCGTCAGCAGCGAGCTAAAGCAAATTGCCGTTAGCAGTAACAATGTCAGTCGTTTCCAATTCATTTGTCCACCAAATTTTTCACAAGGACTCGAAAGTAGAGGTTATCGACAAGAGGTGTAACACCTGTGCTGGGGTCTAGAAACGGTTCGGTTTCCCCATTTTCCACATATCCCAATCTTTTGTACCAGGCAATCAACTCATCTCGGGGAGACAGCACTGACATTCTCACTCCTGTGCAATTAAAATCTTTGCGTGCACATTCTTCCGCCGCAGCAAACAACGCCTTGCCAACACCTTTACTCTGCAAATCCGGATCAATTGCTAGCATTCCAAAATAGGCATGCCCATCGGCCAATTTATCTATCCGGATGCATCCGGCAAGTACTGTTGCGCCATCATCCTCTAATTCCGCTACTAAAAGCGCCTGGTTGTCCTTTGTCAGTACAGACTGCAATTGCTCGACGGTAACCCTTGGACCCTTTACCAGACTGTATTCGTTAGTCCAGGAGCCGGTTTGTTTGCCGCCGCGATAAGCGTATTGAATAACTTTCTCAAGTGGTATTACATCAGACTGGCTGGCTCGCCGGATACTGACTTTGTGTTCTCTAACCTGCATTTTCCACCATCCTTGATTTGTCACGTTCTTGAATGAGCTGTGCAATAACACTAATAGCAATCTCTTGCGGGTGATTGGTACCAATATCTATACCGATGGGACAATAGAAAGCATTTTGCAATTCAGGAGCCAAACCAGCTTCTCGCACATCCTTCTTGAGACGCTCCGCTTTTGCCTGACTGCCAATCACTCCCAGATAAGGAAACTTCTTGCCCTGCCTGAGAATTTCCAAAAGTATAGGCCTATCCGTCGTATGCCCCATTGTGATACAGAGTACAAACGAATCATCGTCCAAAGACTCAACCATAGAAGGCATTTCCGGCGCCAGGACACGTTTAAGTTTTGCCGTCTTAGGAAGTTTGTCCAGCCATTCTTGTCGGGGATCAAAACAAGTGACATGGCAGTCGAGTTTCACCAGCAAGTTAATTAGCGCATTTGCCACATGCCCGGCACCAAAGATGACGATCTTCCAGGTGTTCAAATTATATGGCTCAAAAAACAATTTCATAGAGCCGCCGCAGGTCATGCCGATATCACGATCGAGCGACCAATTGACGAACTTCGTTTCTCGCCCATTCTCACTATTAAGAATAGCTTGGGCTTCCTCAATAGCTTGCTTCTCTACTTTTCCGCCACCAACCGTACCAATATAGTGACCTTCCGAAGTCACCAACATTTTGGAGCCGCTATCCTGAGGCACGCTACCTTGCACGTCGACAACGGTTACCGCAACAAAAGGAACGCCGCTTTCCAGTAGCTCTTGCAGTTTTTCATAAAAGCTACTTGCCTCGGCTTTCATGATTGATACCTATTTGGAAGCGCCAACAGCTTGCTTGCTGTAGTGAGTGATTCGCGACAATATTTCTTCATTTGTAGCAGGCATGTTTAACTTTGGAATATCGCCATTGGAAATAAACGACAGAGCATGCTTCACTGCTGTCCAAACAGAAATTCCCAGCAGCAACGGTGGTTCACCAACAGCTTTGCTGGCTCGGATATTCACCACATTCCCTTCGTTGGGGATGAAGGCAACATTGAAGATTTCCGGCGTATCTTGGATATTGGGTATTTTGTAGGTTGTTGGCGAATGCGAGAGTAATTCACCCTTTGCACCGTACTTCAGTTCTTCGGTTGTTACCCAACCCATACCCTGAATAAATGCACCAATTACCTGACCGCGATCAATGCCCGGGTTAATTGATTTGCCGACATCCATCAACAGATCAACGCGCCGCACTTTCAGTTCGCCCGTAAAGCGATCAATTAACACTTCAGAACAAGCCACGCCCTGAGTAAAGTACAAGAAAGGCGAACCTGTACCTGTCTTCCAACTAAAGTCGATACCCTGTGTTGCATAGAAACCACGCTCACCAAGATTGACTCGCTCGTGATAAGCCAATTCAACCAACTCAGCAAAGCTCAAGCGCTTCTCCGGTCTGCGCATGTCAAATATCTGTCCCTTTTCAAAGACAATGTGCCCAGGCGACGGCGTCAATCCGGCTTCTACAGAGGCAAGGAATTTGCTGGCACAGTCTGTTAAACGTTCCTTGATCTTGACGCAAGCATTTACGGCCGCACTACCATTCAAGTCAGCAGCGGAGGAGGCAGCGGTTGCCGATGTATTGTTGTTCTTGTCAGTTTGCGTGGGCATTACGACCACACACTTAACGTCAATGG
>SBAT01000245.1 GCA_005240105.1 Chloroflexota bacterium | reverse complement strand
AGATCCGCCGCGGCAATGAAAGAGCACCAGCCGACAATAAATTCTTGCCCAGTCAGGAGCCCGCTCCTGCAACTATAATAGGAAGGGACAACAAGCCCACCGAAGTGAAGGTGTTCA
Source organism: Chloroflexota bacterium (assembly GCA_005240105.1). GTDB lineage: Bacteria > Cyanobacteriota > Vampirovibrionia > Obscuribacterales > Obscuribacteraceae > SBAT01. The sequence continues at coordinate 11,587 of SBAT01000245.1, read as the reverse complement.
ACGGTGGTAACGAAGGGCATGAATTTGACAGTCTTGCCGACGCCGTACGTCAGCATGCTGAAGACTTATCAAACACTGGGGTAAAGACCCAAATGGAATATGGCGCCGCTGCTTATCAAAAGCCCAACAATAAATGGTCTTTTACAGCCTCGATTCAGGGTGGAGAAGCCTCAGCGCATCCAGATCTCGCAGTGAAGAATTTTGTTCCGAGCGATGCGAAGAACGTAGTTGACTTGCACAATCACCCATATGTCGAGAAAGAAGGCAGTCCAGGTGTTAATTTTTATGCTTCAGGGCGCTTTTCTGGTGTCCAAGGCGGAAAAGTCGTGCTCGACAAAGATGGCAAACTTACGGGTGATATTGCTTATGCCGAGCACACTGGCAGGCCCATTACAATGGTCAACGAATCCGGTGACGTATATATAGCTACACCATCAAAACTAAGTCCATCCGGAAAAGTAGAGATTGAGCGCCTGGGCAATATTTATCACCCAGCTTCTTGGGGATCTTCATCCACATCACCTCCAGGTGGCAATAGTCCATTATCGGGACAAGTGACCATAAAGACTCCAGACGGACACACAGTTGGTACTGCCAGTGTTGAACTTCCGTCCGGCGGAGCAAACACCAAAGCAGATACGGGTGCAACCTCGAATGCATCAACCGGACAGCCATTGTCTGGCAATACTGCCACCGGAGACAGTTCATCCCACAAGGGTTCTGCAGAGTCCACCAATCCGAACGGCAGTTCGACAACTAATAAAGCTGACTCTGGTTCACAGCCAGCTGAGACCGTTAAAGATAGGCAACTACGCTTAAGGGATCAATTAAAGCAAGACCTCGCCAACCCGAAAACTGAGACAGACGGTCAACTCAAGGGTTCTGCAACGAATAATGCTCCTAATGACCCAGCAAGATCGCTTGCCGGAAAAATGATCTCAACGTCCGATCCAAACGTGATGCTGGAAGGAATTAAAAATCCGGCTTACGCCAATCATGTCAAAGGTATAGTAGCCCAGATACAAGAGGCAATACGCAACAGCCAAACAAGTGAGATGGGGCATTTAGTGAAGATCCAGCATGGTGCACAAGGACAATCACCAGGCAGAAAACTCTTTTACGTTGTCGATACAGTTGGCGGTGCAATTCCAAACATCAAAGAACTCGGTGGACACGATGGCATGGGTGCATTTCACGCAAGAGTACAAGCCGACTGGAGACCAGGCGCGAGCGCAGATCTGAACATAGCCAACTCCAAAAAAGGAGGGGTTGATGTCATCATCATTCCAGTGCGCCAAAAGGACGAGCACGGAGACCTACACTTCAATACCGCCAATATTATGGTGATCGCATCCCATGAGCAGGGACACTTGCATGATCTCAGCGCCATGGTACGAATGAGCACATCACAGTCGTTTCATGACTTATATGACCAATTTCGTTCCACAGTAAACCAATTGCAAGGACCTGAAGGACATGCAGTCCGCGACGCCTTGCAATACGTTATGCAAGCGGATTCAAAAGGCAATGTGAGCCAAAACGCGCTCAACGAATTTGCAGCCGAGGCACGTTCATTGTTGCGTGAGGGCGGCACCACCGGTGGCACTGACTATATGAACACGGCTAAATCAGAAGCCATGCGTAAATACGGTGCGCCTCTGTTGCAACACATCAAACAACAGCTGGATGTTGTGGATACAAAATGGAGCAAGCAATGACAAACATGAAACTACTAAAGTCGAATTATGCTTGCGTCCTTCTTTTAGCGTCGCTCGTGTCCGTTCTACCATTGTCCGAGGGGCAAGCCAAGAATGTCCCAACCACACGCACCGCCGTTCGTGAAACTTCATCAGCACCATTAACCCTGGGCGGCCGACTGGTCTGTAATCTGGATCGCAAATACATTGTAAAAACGCAATTTGGCGACGTTACCTGTGCTCCCAAAGTAACCGCTTACGTATTTGACAATGAGCGCAGTATTGCCGTTTACAATTTTGACTCAACCAGGAAGGACGACGTCACACTTGTTTTTAACAACAGGCAAATTGCGGTTCGCCCAGCAGAACAACTCGTCATAAGTCGAGTATCACAAGCAAGCTTCAACGAAATAAATCCAGGACTAGGGATAATCCACAAGAAGCCGCAGCTAATTGATGTCGGCAATGGTTTTACAGGCTATCTGGCTGAATTCTCGCTAGTTTCAGGAATTGGCAAACTTCCAATTCTTAGCCGCATGACCACATCCAACAAGCCCAATGAAAAGCAAGCAATCGAAAGAATACTGAAAAACGCGGCGATACTACAGTCCAGCGCTGAACGCATTTTGAGAAGACGTGCCGTACCCACTGGCACAGTGGCGCAAATGCTGGAGACTGGAAAGAAATTGGCCGGAGACTCGCCAGTGCTAAAGGGAATGGTTGAGCGTTTTTCACACGGACAACAGCAGCATGTAGACATGCGAGTTGCAGAATGTCGCAATAGGGGATATTCTCGCGCAGCAGGTTTGACCTGGGTCGAATTAATTGATAGTGACTGGAAAGCAAAAGGTCCAAAATCAGATGGTCGCTATGAAGTTGCCAGTGTCCTTACATGTCCAGTTGACACGCTCGTAAAGACAGAATTGGGCGAAATAGCTTGCAAAAAAGGCTCGATAGTATTTGTAGTTAACTGCGAAAATAGCGTGAGCATTTGCACATTGGATTCACCACACCTGGATGATGTGACTGTTAGAGTCGGCACTAGTCCCGCTCTTCGGTTAGCTGCCGGCAGACAAATTGTGTTGACAAAGGATTTAGAAGAGAAATTTGAAAAACTCAACCCGGCTCACTTGATCGGCTACCGTGACGAGAAAGAAGTGGGCAACGTCAATGGTATTAAGATAATGAGAGCTGACTTCTCTCTTACATCGGCGATGATGACACTTGAACCATTGCGTCACATGGTGGCTTCACAAGATAGCGAGCAAAAAAGAATTGCTGAAAGCATCCTAAAAAATTCAGCGATACTTTGGGGATTAACGTCGAGCCAGGGCGTTTTCCATCCGACTAAATAGATTTCACGCTAAATTATTGCTCACGCATGTTAACTTGTGAGATTCTTCGCTTCACTCAGAATGACATTCTGACACGATGCTGGACACGGAAGTTCTGTAAGTTATAGAATTCACCTGTGCTCGGAATCCTTACTAAGTCTGATTTACAAACGACAGCATTGATTAGCTGGTTGTTTATTTTGACCACCACCTCAGCGCAAGCTCAGGGCGTGGTGGGTCAATCTACGTTGCCAAATTCCACGCAACAGACAACGACGAGTCAATTGATTGCAGAGGCTCCTGGTACCGTGCCTTTCAATCCAACAGTATTGCCGACAGACGTTAACCCACAGATATTTTCCAGCGAACGTTCGATGCTGACCCGGGATATGCAGTTTGCCATTCTCAAACGGCTTCCTGCACGCATGTGGTTCAACATGGTTACCGAAACCAGCCAACGCTTGGAAACAAACGTGTTTTTCACAACCAATCGTCCACGCCAGGACTACGTCTATCGTATTTTGCCAAATATATCGCTTGGATATAACATTTTCAGTAAGACTGCAGTCTACTGCAACTGGTTCTTAATTAAAGACGTTTTTGCTTCTCACTGGCAATTGAGCAAGCCGGTCACGCAATCGTTGTCACTTGGATTTCGTCAAGATATTCCGATTTTCAAAAAGACCAACCTGCAATTCGACTTTCAAGCTCGCGAATTGTGGCAGGCACCACACTTCCAACAGGCAGACTTGTTGCCGGCAATCAATTTGACCCAGATAATCAAGCCCAACTTCGTTTTATTCGGCAGCAGCCTTCTACAGCTGCGGAGTCATTACTATTTTCAGGGCGCCACAAGAGAAATAGATCCATTCTGGTCCGGTGGTCTCCTCTATCGACGCGGACAATGGAATTTCACAGCCACAGCAACTTATGTAGCAAACTTCCGCAATCGCAATGCTGTGCCACCAATAAACAACCAGTCGATGATTTGTGACTTCGAGCTTTCGCGACCAGTATCTCCGAAAATTCCCAGCATGGTGACATTCATTCGTGCAGAACCAGTGTGGAACTGGGGCGCACCAGGCAACCCACCAGGATTGAGCGGCTTTGACTTCCGCCTTTTCGGCGGTATTCGTGTAGCGGTAAACAAACCTGCATACAACGCATCAGTGGATTATCTGCGCAAGCAACTGTTGGAAATGGAAAAACAACCACCTACCAACCCTACTGAGCTGAAGGAGACAAGTTACTTGTCTCCCGAACCGGCGACAACTATGCATGGATTTATGACAAACGAAAATATCAACATTGCTTATACCGGCGACACCAACCTATGAAGCCGGACACAAATTACCTTGGCCAATTTTTAAAAGCCCTGCGTGAAGAACGTGGCTTTGAAAATATCCGTGAATATGTTCAACACTACAATTTACCCGTAGGTTATGTGTACTACACGGAAATTGAAGCGGGCAAGAAATATCTTGCGCTGGCAACAGCTAGACAACTATGTGAGGCGTTGGATGCCGAAATGCTGGCGTTTTTTTATGTCCAACTGCTCAAAGATATTCTTCCCCAGGAAGTCCAGAAGGATGTTTTGAACCTCATTCCACGACCCGCTCGTATCCGTCCGGTCTTCTACAGGTTGCCTGAAATTGCAGCGGCTTGAGCCTAGGTGCCAGGTAAAAGTTGATCCAAATCTGTCTCTTGTTGCGTAAGTCTAGTCAGCACGTCCAGCAAATAGTGTTGCGAGTTGATGCCGTAGTGCTTGCAGGTGGCGATGAAACTGGAAAGGATGGCTGCTGCGTCCTACAACCTTCCTTGCTGCCTGTGAATAGCCGATTCTTCCTCCCGACAGCGACTCCACTCATTGCGCGCTTGGAGCAATTATTGTCGATGGTAAGCTCACCATCACACAAGTAACGACAAAGGGCTCTCCAATTGTGCAATGCAAGCCACTTCCTGTACGCCGCCATCTACATGCAGGCAGTCATAGCCGGCAAACGCATCCGCTTGCAAATATCCTTTAAAGCCCTAGCGAAAGCAAAATAGAATTACTTAAATGCAACTGTCCGTAAGCTTTCCAATTTCTTGCCACGACAATATTTCAACACTTTGGCGAGTCTGGCTCTGCTTGCCACCATATACCAACCATGGACTACCGGCCGAGTCGCCTGCAAGCTGCTGCCAATGGTTTAGTCCTCTTAGGAAATCCGAAGAAATGGTTTGTCCAGCTTTAACCTCCACCGGTATCAGCCGACTGCCTTGATCAATCAATAGGTCTACTTCGTTACCAACATGATCACGCCAGAAATAGAGATTCGAAGAAAGCGCCTTGCTAAAACGTGCTTTTAGTACTTCACTAACAACCCAGGTTTCAAACAGCGCACCACGTTGGGGATGCATTTTCAGTTGCTCCGCTGTCTGTATTCCCAGAAGCCGAATTGCAAGCCCTGTGTCGAGAAAGTAGAGCTTAGGTGACTTCACCAAGCGCTTCTTAAAATTAGCAAAGTGCGGCGAGAGCATGATGACCAAATAACTAGCTTCAAGAACAGAAAGCCAGGCTTTGGCAGTCATATAAGTAATACCACAGCCATTAGCCAAAGCAGAGAGATTAAGCAGCTGTCCTGTATGGGCAGCGCAGATACGTACAAAGCGCTGAAACGTGCTCAAATCTCTAACATTGATGAGTTGCCTCACATCGCGTTCTATATAGGTGCGGATATAACTGTCGTACCACTGAGATGGATCTGGTTTCCTGTCATAGATAGGAGGATAGAGACCTTGAAACAGCAATGCATCCAGTGACTGTGGAGCGATATTACTATCCTGTAGTTCGGTCAGGCTGAACGGAAGCAACGTAAGGAGAGCTACCCGACCAGCAAGACTTTGAGTTATGCCGGACAAAAATCCAAATTGCTGAGAGCCGGTCAAAATAAACAATCCCGGACGCTTGTCGCTATCCACTATCGGCTGCAAATAAGAGAACAGATCCGGGCATCGTTGAACCTCATCCAGTATTGCACCGTCAGGAAACTGCTGAAGAAATCCTTTTGGATCGTCCGTTGCAAAATCCCTTACATCAATTTCTTCCAGTGAAACATATGGTTTCCCTGGAAATACAGCCTTAACCAGTGTCGTCTTCCCAGACTGACGTGGTCCTGTAACCGCCAGCACAGGGAAGCTTTTGGCAAGTCGCTTTAGCGTCGAGGCGGAATTGCGCTTGATCATACTAGCCACAATAGCAGATTGCCTTACAAATTACAAATTCAATTATTGATTTGTAAGGGCTGTCAACCAGGCAAAGATTCAAGCGCTGGTCGAAGTCCGAATAGGATCACAAATCTTTCAATAGTATCATGGAGGCGCCTTGTGATACTATTAGTTTGATGGTTTCGAAGGACTCACCTGTGCGCTATTTTACTCGGTATTCACTTGATTCATTGCCTGTCACACACAGGCTGATGAATATGATCAGCCAAGTCCACGAATTCAAAGGAAAACAAGATCTGTTCAAGAACCAAGGACGAGAAGCGCTTGAAGCCCTTAGGCAGACAGCCATCATACAAAGCACTGAGTCATCAAATCGTATAGAGGGCATTACAGCACCGCCTGATCGGATTATCAAACTAGCCCAAGACAAAACAACACCGAGAAATCGGTCCGAACAAGAGATATTTGGATATCGAAGCGTTCTCGACACCATCCATGCTAATTACGCTCACATTCCGATCAAGGAAAGCACTGTGCTGCAGTTTCACAGGGACTTGTATGCATTCGCTGGCGGGCAAGGTGGTAAGTACAAGCCAGTTCAAAACCACATCAGCAGAGAAGAGGCTGACGGCAAGAAGACAATTATTTTTACGCCGCCGGCGCCAGGTTTGATGACAGAGACTGCAATGCAAGAACTCCATCGGGATTTCAATCGGTTGTGGGCGGAAGGAAACATCGACAAACTTTTGCTCATTGCTTGCTATGTTTTCGACTTTCTCTGCATTCACCCATTCCTTGATGGCAATGGACGCATTGCGAGACTGGCCACTTTGCTCCTCTTGTACAAAGCCGATTACGAAGTTGGTAGATATATCAGCCTGGAGAAAATTATAGAGAACAGCAAAGAACAATACTACGAAACGCTCAACTATGGTTCTCAAAAGTGGCATAAAAACAAGCATGATCTTATGCCCTGGTTTGAATACTTCATTGGTGTTGTCTTGTCGCAAGCATATCAATCATTAGAATCTCGAGTGAATATGGTCACGACAGGTCGTGGTGCCAAAACTGATCTTGTGGTCAATTTAATCCGGAAATTACCAATACGGTTCAAATTGGCTGACGTACAAGGTGCGTGCCCCGGTGTCAGTCTGCCAACCATTAAAAGAACCCTGGAAGCACTTAAAGAAAAAAAGGAAATTCGGTGTCTGGGGAAAGGACGCGATGCGACTTGGGAACGCCTGGTTGTGACTACCAGGTAACTGCTGTTCCTCTCCGATATTATACGTAACGAGCGAGGAACAAGATCGAACCACTGTCATTTGAAAACGGGCTCATTTGGAAGTTGTATTATTGGTTTATGCGCAAATTGTTGTTGAAATCATTGCTGCTTGTATTTGCTCTACATGTTATCGGCTGCTTAATGACGCCTGATAAAATCGCGTGTCTTGCCACCAACAAAGTTGAATCAGTCGCCGAGTACATTTACAGGCTGGCATACAATCGCGAAATACCGGGAATGACCGATGAGCAATGGAATAAGATCGTATCCCTTTACACATCCTACAGGCAGTCCAAATCAGCCTATGACAGCCAATTGAAGACACTCAATGGCACACTGATCGATTACTTTACTCAGCCTTTGCCGCAAAAAGCGATGGTCATGTCGCTACAGCAACAGATCAACAGCGTTGAGACAAAAGCTGACGAGTCAGCAATTGCCAGTGCCTACGAAATCCGCAAGGTGCTTACGCCGGGGCAGCTGGAAGAAATATCCGGTCAGAATCTCGACAGCATGTTTTCACGCGTAACATTGACCAACGACCAGAAAGCAGTGATGTTGCCGATGCTTAAACTATCAGCAGCCTTACGCGATCGGTTTAATAAAGACCTGGAGCTACTGCAATTTAACCAGGCTCTGATGCTTAAAAGTCCGATCGTTAACGAAAAGGAATTGTTCGAGAATCAAGACAAAATCAATCAGGTCCAAGCTGAAATTGCCAACGAGGATTTGAGATTGAAGCTCAAACTCAGGAAAGCCCTCACCTGGTTTCAACTTAACAGACTCTACAATTCACACCGCAGCAATGTCTTCGGCGCATTGGGATTGAGCAAAGAGCAAAATGATAAAGTCATGGAATTGCATTGCAAGCGAGAAGATATTACTACGCAGTCGCGCAAGCAAGAAATAGACATGGGAGCCGATCTGATGACTGCCTACAAAAACTACAACTCGGACATCAAGACTCTTTCTGCTATCCAAGGACAAATCGACAATGTGATTAATCAAGCCCGGATAGGTGAATCACAGGTGGTGGTAGAAATTCGAGAGGTGCTCACCCCCGAACAGCGCAACAAACTCGTTGATATCGTTAAATTGGAAAATGCAGGCAAGGTGCCCCCGCTGCCCTATCCCGAGGAAACCTGTCCGGCTCACCACCATTGATTTAATAAAACACCCAAGCTTAATTCAGCATTTAATGGCGTTTCTTATTAATGTAATTTGGGTATAAATAGTCTTGGCTAACTGTGGTATAGGACCTGGTGATGCTGGCAAAGCACCAACCTTCTACCTTGCGGCAGAGGAGAGTTGAGATGCGCACGACCCGGCAGCGATTATTCGCTGCACTCGCCTGCTTAATATTTATCCCCTCGACCTTACTTTCTCCATGTATGGCACAAGAGGCAGCAGTAGCCGAACAGGCTGCTAATGCCGCTGTCCATCTAGACTTGGCTTCGACCGAAGCAAGTGTAATGGTTTCAACTTTGGGGCAAGCTGCCGCCGTCCATGTGGATATGGGCGGTACCGCTGTACCAATTACGGCTGGGAGCATGGTCACACCAGCACAATATGTAGCCATTCAGCAAGTTATGCAGACAGGCACACAAACACTCATGTTAAGCGCTATGGGCGCAGCTCAATCAGGCACGTTTGCTATGCACGAAGCACTCTCCAGCATGATTGGCAATTTGACTATCCCTACCGGTGTCACCGCCCTGCATGACGCTGCCAGCGCAGCCATGGTTAACCTGACAGGCAACTTCGTCAATTCAGGCAGTTACTATGCTTTTACTTCTAACGCCTCTGTCACCGCCGCTACTCTTGCCGCTCAAAATATCACCAATAACCAGAGCGCCATCATCTCGACAATTTTACCTACAGCACTGCAAGCCAGCTTGAATCCAGCTCTCACTAGCCTGACACTTAACCTAAGCGCCATCAACAACATCGTCAATGCTGGGGTGATAAGTAGTTCGGCAAATTTGAATATGTACGCCGGTGGCTCTATCACCAATACCGGCGCCAATGCAGTTATGCAGGCAATGCAATCCTTAAATATGACAGCTATGTCCGGAGTCATAAACAACTCTGGGATGATGGCAGCCATGCTGGGCAATATCAACGTTCAAGCAGCACAAATGTCCAATCTCAATCTCAACAATATCAATGGCGTCCTACAAGCGCTTAATGGCGCTATTAACGTAAGGGACAGCCTCACACTAGCCAAAGTCAATATGAACTTGAGCGGCGGAGATTTCATCTCTAAGGAACTCAACCTATACTCAGGTACCGGCATTGCCAGATTAACTGCCGGCGTTGTTACAGGAAGAGTTAACGTAACCGCCGGAGAAGCCCACGTCACCGCAGCGACGGATAATCTTTGGCTAGGCAACATGAATCTATCTGGTGACCCCTCCTTCTACAACACCGCACTCAACGGCGATGTAACGATAGGAGGGGATTTGATTTTCAGTGGGCAAGATTTAGCAATTGTGGCCAGTCGCAATGTAGTTACCGCAGCAGGCGCTGGTCAAATCAACACCAGTTCTGCAAGCGTAGGTGGTGGCGATATTACAATCATTGCCGGCGCTGCCTTTACTGCTTCTTCCTCATCTGGACCAGCAGCTCCTGGACAAGTGCAACCAATAATTCCTGACCCTAATGATGCCAATATCACACTAACAATCACCGGCGGTTCTGTCAGCGGCGGCAAGATAGATCTCATAAATGGCGGCAATAACATAACATCATTCAATTCATCATCCACGACAGGCGCAGGAGGCAATGTAATCCTTGCTGCATTTTCTGGAACGGAGGCGGACTCAGGCACGATAACAACACCCGTCGGTGTAACCATCACCACCGGTGGTGCAGGAGGTTCAGCGGCAAACAGCAATGGCAACGTGTCTATTGTGGCAGGCGCGACCTCAGGCACAGTGGTCAACATTGGACCAATCAACACTCTCAATACAACCGGGATAGGATCGGCTACCCAAACCGGCTATATAAATGTAACCCTGGCCCAGCCGACTTTGATGAGTGGTGGGGGCAATATGACCATTACAGGTGGCTCGGTGACAGCCGGAGGACTTGTCGGCAGTACACTTTTGGCAACAGGTACCGTCTCACCCGGTAATCTTTCCATACAGTCAGAGACAGGTATCAACATTTCATCGCCAGGCACAATCGCCCTTGGCTCGGTTGTGACCAATGGCGGCAATTTGTATGTTGTATCGAGAAACAACATTGTTTCTTCGGCAACTGCCGGCGCATTGACTACGGATTCAACAACTGGCGATGCCGGCGACATTACCATGGCTGCCGGGTTGAACCTCGCCTGGATTGATCCTGTCACCGTTAACGTTGTAAATCGTTCAAGTACGGGCGGTTCTATCGATCTCAATTCCGGCACTCCGATTACATCGCTCTCGGCTTCAACATCCGTGGCAAGCAAGTCTGGTGGATTTGTATTTATCGCTGCCTATCAAGGGAGCAACGCATCTTCCGGATCGATAACGCTGCCATCAAACGTGACACTCACTTCCGTTGGAGGAGCCGGAGGAGGAAATAACGGAATTTTCGTTGAGACTTCCGTTATCAACCCAAGTGTAGCTTCGAATATCAGTATTGGTGGAATCTTGGTGGGCACCGCAGACGGATTAAACACTGGAACCGGCAGCAACTACATCACGGTTGCTCAAGGAGCAGTTAACACAAGTTATGGCTCTGCCAAAGGCGGCATTCTGGGAGCCGGTGGTACCAGTGGTCTTCCTACATTGTTTGATAATTTCAATCAGCAAGCGGGCAGCATAATCGTTAACGGTTCACTGACCATAAACAGTGTCAACTCTACTTCCCCGAGTCCTAACTACATTCAAATACTCGCCAGTAATTATTGTTGCGATACGGTCAATCAAACCAGTGTGTTTGTTAATGGCTCAATCAGCAACGTTGGAACTGGACCCAGCGGTTTCACAAAAATTGTCGCCAACAACAGCACAATATTGCAAATCGGCTCGGGCGCTTCGGTCCATGGTATCAATGGAAATATATCCGTTGACGGT
>SBAT01000262.1 GCA_005240105.1 Chloroflexota bacterium | reverse complement strand
TACCTGTTCCTCTGCGCTGCAAGAGTTTCGTATAGCCTTGGATAGAGGTTAAAGGCGTCCGTAATTCGTGGCTGGCGTCAGCTACAAACTGGCACTGAATATTCAATGATTCTTCCAGGCGGTTCAAAAGCCTATTGAAAGCCTTTCTAACTTCAGATGTTTCATTCAATTCATTGGGGCTAATGTCCAATCTCTGCCTGATGTCGGCATGCGCCAATTTCGTTGTTGAATCCAACAGTTCCTTGATGGGTATTAGAACGAAACCAGCCAAAAACCAATTTACAGCCACCAGGACGGGTAATAGGGGAACATACCAGGCAAGTTCGATAAAACGAAAACCGGTAGTACCGGCAACCAAGAGATGGCAAATAATAATTGGCAGGATGCCTGAGGCCGACATGACCAGGGTCATGCGCGCTCTCATAGATCTCGATAAACTGAACTGCTTCATTCAGCCACCTTCCAATCTACATATTCCCACTTAGTGGCGATCCCCGTTAGGTCTCTAATAATACTTTTAAGGGCAGATCGTCCAAAGACCCGTTGGTAATTAGGCAATCGCCCGTATAGATGGATTCGCCGCCATTGAGATCGTAATATTTACCGCCAGCCTCCTGGGCAATTATCTTCACGGCAGCCAAATCCCATGGTTTTAGCCCTACCTCCAAAGCCAGCTCTGCTTTGCCTTCCAGTAGATGCGCAAAGCTCAAATAGTCACCAAAACCACGCTGGCGATAGGTACTTGCGACAAGTTTTGTAAATCCATTCCATAGCCCACGGGCCAGTATCCGTTTCGGCGAACCAAAATTGAACTGGCTTTCTTCCAAGTTGTCTATTTTAGATACGTGCAAACCACTGCCATTTTTAAAGGCTCCCGCACCCTTCTCAGCCCAAAAGGTGTCGCCATCTCCGGCAGGGTTATGGATGATACCAAGCTTTATGTCACCATCCACCTCTAGAGCAAGCATCGTGGAAAAAATAGGCACGCCTCGAGCAAAGTTGTAAGTACCATCAATGGGATCAACAATCCAGCGCCTGCCATGAGCTGCGTTCGAGCCAGGCAATGGCAAACCTGAAGAACTTTCCTCACCAAGAATTTCATCGTTAGGAAACTCTTTGGCAATTGCTAAGCGGATCATTTCCTCCACTTCTTTGTCTGCAACCGTGACCGGCGTATTATCAGACTTCATGTCAGCAGAAACTCCAGCATGAAAGTATCGCAGGGCTAGCTTTCCGGCCTCTTCGACGATTTTCAGAGCAAAGCTCAGCTCGTTTTTAAATGATGATGACACTTTACTACCGGGTTTCTATTATTACCTGAGACAAGATCCCGCTGGCATAACCAGCGGGATCTCCAAGGAGTTCAGGTCAAATTTTTCCTAGAACAAGTAGGTGTAAACGCCCCTTGCGGCACGTCCGACACCGACACCGATGTCACGAACATCGACAACGGTACCCTTAACTACTCGCTCCCACCAGAAACCCTTAGCTCTTTCAGCATATGCGAGACGCATATCTTGTTCCCAGTTTTTGTCTTCTACGAGCTTCATGCGACGCTCGAGATCATCAACGCGGGCTTTGAGAGCATTCAACTCACCACGCAGCTCTTCGAGCAACGCAGCCAGTCTTTCCAAGTCAGCCTTGTCGGCTTTCTTGGCCAATCTTTCAGCAATGCACTGCTCGTACTTGTACAGCGCAGCTGCCAATTCAAAACGTGTCGCAGACTTTTGTCCACGGAACGTGCGATCTGGATAACCTACCAAGATATGGCATTCGTTGTTAACCAGTTCTTTCAAAGCATTGTAAGCCCACTCGTTGCCAACAACATCGGTTAATTCGCTGATGTTGGTCGCTCCTTGAGCGTTAGCAGGACTTGTAGTAATGAAGGCACTTGCAGACACAGCGATTGCTACGCTTGCGAGAGTTGCCAACTCCTTTTTCATATGAACCACTCCTCGAAATATGACCTAACTCCTATTGAAGATTATGTTAGCGCACAGACACCCTGAGCGAATAGTGCGAAGTCAAATAAAAAACAATAGTCAACATAGAGAGTACTCTCAAATCCACTAGAGAAGCCATATACAAGATTCTTAAAAATCGTTAACAAATATACATCTCGTCACCGCAAAATATATATACGGACACAAATCTACGGAAAGGCTGATAAATACGGTGTTTCATGGCAACCGCTAGTCAAGAAACAAAAACACTTGCCAATTGTCTGATAGTAAGTGCATTAGCACCAACACCTCATAGAACCCAGTCATTATGCGCCTCTTGCAAACTACTGCCGCTTGATAAGTCAATTCGTCCCGTATTTTCTGCCGCCACCGGCGGTATCATGAACAAATGCAAGAAAAACTTGAAATTCGCATCTGCCATCTATATGCGCACTTTCTCAACATCTACGGAGACCGAGGCAACATCCTCACTCTTGTCAAACGTTCTGAATGGCGCGGCATCTCGGCTGAGGTAACAGCATTTGGGCTGGGCGACAAACTGGACATCGGCAAACACGACATTTACTTCATCGGTGGCGGACAGGATAAGCAACAACAAGTAATTGCCGAAGATCTGCAGAGACACAAGAAAGCTTTGCAAGAAGCAACGGATGCTGGAGCGGTAATACTGTCTATCTGCGGCGGCTATCAGCTGCTAGGACACTACTATCGCCCGCACGAAGGTCCGGAGCTGCCCGGCTTATCACTAATTGATGCCCACACGGTGGCAGGCAACAAGCGGATGATTGGCAATGTTGTTGTAAAAAGAGAAGACGGCTCAACACTCGTTGGCTTTGAAAATCACAGCGGCAAGACGTTTCTTGGTGCATCCAAGGCTTTAGGGCAAGTTACAACCGGCAACGGCAACAATGGCCAAGACGAGTTAGAGGGTGTGGCCGAAAAAACTATATTCGGCACATATCTGCATGGATCATTACTACCCAAGAACCCACACTTTGCCGATCATCTGATAGCACTTGCGCTCAAGCGTCGCTACGGTGAGATAGCATTATCATCACTTGATGATTCCTTTGAGCTAAGCGCTCACCAGCGCGCTCTTACCCTGCCGGCCTGAGTTTCATTGTTATGCAATCAAAAAAACTTTCTATATTGATGCCGGTTTTCAACGAAACGAAAACCATAATAGCCATTCTAGAGGCAGTTTCAGCTGCAGATATTTGCGGGCTGGAGAAAGAAATCATTGTCGTCGATGACGGCTCATCTGATGGCACGCGAAAAATTCTAGAAGAACTGGATCCTGGTAAATATGCTGCACGTATATTTTTTCATGACAAAAATCAAGGCAAGGGTGCCGCCTTGCGCACAGCACAGTCAAAGGCGGAAGGCGACATCGTACTTATTCAAGATGCCGACCTTGAGTACAGTCCTGATGAATACCCGAATCTATTACGACCAATTCTGCAAGGTCACGCCGACGTTGTATATGGTTCAAGGTTATCCGGCGGTGCTGTAACAAGAGCCTTCAATTTCACGCATTACGTGGGCAACAAATTTCTCACGCTTCTAACCAACATTCTCTACAACTGCACAATTACGGACATGGAGACTTGCTACAAAGTCTTCAAATCGGACGTGTTCAAGAAGGTCGTCATTAGATCAAACCGCTTTGACTTTGAGCCGGAGATAACAGCCAAAGTCTTGAAGCAGGGTGTAAGGATCTATGAACTGCCAATCTCTTATTACGGCCGAGACTACAGTGAAGGCAAAAAAATCACATGGATAGACGGATTTGGCGCCATCTGGGCCCTCCTAAAGTATCGCTTTGTAGATTAAAAGCATTTGCAATCTACTGACAACGAGGTAAACTGGGAATGTTGGTTGTCAGCATTAGTTCGGCTCAGCCGAAAACTTACTAGGTTTGAAATTTATGAAACTCTCTGCCTTCAGCTTGCTTTTCCTTTTGGGTACTAATTGCCTTCCGGTTTGCGCTCAACATCATTATGAATACGGCGGCAGTCGGGTAGTCCGCCAAAGCCAGAACGGACTGGCTAACCCATCGTCCACTTACATAGGCTCCGGCACCTTGAGCAAAACAGCGCAGGGAATCGAGCCCCAGGGCAATCCCAGTTTGCCCAGCGTAAATTATGGCGGCGCCATCAAAACCCCAGGCGACAACATATACCAACCAAAGCAACCGCAACAGAGATATCCGCAGCGCTACCAGCAACAGCGTCGTTACATGTATATGCCGCAGCAACAGCAGCAAAACTACTATACGCCGGGGCAAAACCAACAGACTTACAACGAATACAAGCCGGACAGATCCAATTTTGGCTACGGGCAACAGAATTCAGGCGGCGTGGCAACCTATGGAAGCTATGGCGCGCAACCTACCCAGAATCAAGGCGGCAGCCGCCGCTTCTAGATGGTAACTGAAAGCGAAGCAAGCGCGGCGAGGAGCCGTGCGCAGCATAGCGTCTAACGATTGCTGGATAACAAGCGAAGGTGGAGGCGGCTGCCGGAACCGGAGCGTTAAATCCGGTGCTAAACTAAGGGCTAAAGAACCCGTGGTAAAGGAACCCAGGATGAAGATTGTCGTGCTCGGCGGCGCTGGCGCTATGGGTCAAGTGATTGTCCGTGACCTATTGGAATTTGGTCACGAAAAAGAAATTACCATTGCCGATTTCAATATAAGTAAGGCTGAAGCAATGGTTCAAGATTTCAGCCGCAAAGGTCTGGCTTTAGTTACTGTCGGTGGTGGCGGCAAAAGCGCAGGACAGAACAAGCTCACAGCAGCCTTTGCCGATATTACCAACAAATCGCAGTTGGTCAGTGTTCTTCAAGGGGCACAGATTGTGATCAACTCCGGTCCTTATATATTCAACGTCGCTGTTATGGAGGCAGCGCTGGAAGCCGGCTGCCACTATATTGATCTAGGCGGTCTCTTCCACACAACGCGCAAGCAATTGGAACTGCACGAAAGATTTCTGCAAAAAGGCTTACTGGCAATACTGGGCATGGGGGCAGCCCCGGGCATGACAAACATCATGGCTGCTGCCGGTGCTGAACAATTGGACACTGTCGAATCAATTGATATTGCGGTTGGCTGTATCGAATTCATCAAAACAGCACATCCGTTACTGCCACCTTATGCACTGGATACTTTGCTGGACGAGTACACTCTTGAACCAATGGTTTTTGAGGATGGGAAATTTGAAGCTCGCAGACCTATGTCAGGCGAAATTGCTCTTGATCTACCTCATCCGGTGGGTAAATGCGCAGCCATCCTGACACTACATTCAGAAGTAGCAACGCTACCGTTAAGCTACAAAAGCAAAGGCATAAGGAAAGTAACCTTCCGCTTGGGACTGCCGGAAGAACTGCACAAAGCATTGAAGTTCCTCGTCGACTTGGGTTTTGGCAGAACGGACGCTCTACCACCTGAATTAGGCAATGCCAACCCGCGCAAAGTTCTCGCTCATCTAATTGGCAGGATTGAGACCCCAACAGAAGATCCTAACGATAGCGAAGTTGTGCGAGTGGACATTGTCGGCAAGAAAGCAGGCAACAAAAAACTAGTACGCATGGAAACAACTGTATTAGCCCACAAAGAATGGAAAGTGTCCTGCGGGGCTCTGGATACCGGGGTGCCTCCATCGATAGTTGCCCATATGCTGGCTCGTGGCGACATCAAACAACGTGGCGTATTGGCACCAGAGCTTTGTGTGCCCATTCAACCATTTTTCGATGAGCTAGCTAAGCGCGATATCTTCATGCGCCAGATAACCGAAGAATTCTTAAGTCCGTAACAACCGCGTTAATTTAAACTGCTACTTTAGCTTTCAATGCAGCAATGGCAGCTTCCAATGTCGACTTGTCATAGACATTGAAAATATTTGCCTGGCGATCGATTTTCTTCACTGTGCCGGCTAATACCTTACCCGGGCCAATTTCTACAAATGTATCAACACCTTGGGAAAGCATAAGCTCGACAGTGTCACACCAGCGCACAGCACTAGGCATTTGCTTGGAGAGTTTCTCTTGAATCGCAGCTTCATCCAACGAAGCTTTAGCATCAACATTTTGCACAATGGCAAACTTGGCATGGCTAATTCGACACTGTTTTATTTCTTGCTCAAATACAGATGCAGCAGACGACATCAAAGGTGAGTGGAAAGCACCACCCACTGGAAGAGGGATTACTTTGCCGCCCCTAGCTTTAGCCAGTTCGCCGGCTTTGGCTACAGCATCCGGACTACCGGAGATAACCAGTTGTTCACGAGTGTTGTAGTTAGCGATGATTACCGTTGCATCTGCATTTGCTGACTTGCTTTCTTTGCTGGCTTCATCACAGCATTGCTGCAAAACATCCTTGTCCATTCCTAGAACAGCGGACATTGCTCCTTTGGGACAGCTCTCCATCAATTGCGATCGCTTATCGACAAGGCGTACAGCTTCTTCTAAAGAAAGGGCTTCGCAGGCAACAAGGGCAGTGAATTCGCCCAAGCTGTGACCGGCGACATACTGCGGCGTTGGACCACCAGCAGCCTTGTAACATTGCCAGGCAGCTAGAGAGGCAGCCAATATTGTCGGCTGTGTATTGATCGTGCGCTTTAATTCCTCTTCCGGACCTTCAAAGCACAGCTTGCTCAAACTACGTCCTGCTACTTTATCTACAGCTTCGAAAGTCTTGCGAGCTTCTGCAAAGTTGTCGGAAAGATCTTTGCCCATGCCGACGGATTGGGAACCTTGTCCGGGGAATAAACAGGCGATTTTCATGGAGTACTCCGTTAGTTGGACGTTGTTTATTTACTTGGACTTCTAGGACTTGCGGTAGATTTCTCGACTTCGGCGCTTCGCACCTTCGCTCGAAATGACAAAGAGCCGTTATGTCCGGCTGTCTTTGGCTGTCCATTTTAGGATAGCCGAGCCCCAGGTTAGCCCGCCGCCGAAGCCGACCAATGCACAGGTAACAGGACCTTTTATTTGTCCGCGCTTAACGGCATCGGAAAATGCCAGCGGAATGGATGCCGCAGATGTGTTGCCATACTGATCTATATTAGTGACTATCTGCTCCGGTGGAAAACCTAAGCGCTCGGCTGCAGCTTTGATGATCCGTTGGTTTGCCTGGTGGGGGACCAAGAAATCAATGTCTCTGACTTGAATGCCTGCTCGAGCACAAGCAGCCTCGATAGCCTCCGGTACAGCTTTAATAGCAAATTCGTAAACAACGCGTCCGTTCATACTAAGGAAACGGCTGATTGCTTTTGGCGGCGTTGTGCCGGCATGCGGAAAAGCTACGTTGGAATTTGGTATGCATAACAGGTGACCACCGGTTCCATCTGCTCTTAAATATGTACTGAGTATTTCGTTTTCCTCAGACGCTTGCATGATAAATGCACCGGCGCCATCGCCAAACAATACGCAAGTGTTGCGGTCTTCCCAATCCAAGAAGCGTGAGTGAATATCAACACCAATTACAAGGACTGTCTTGAATGTGCCGGAGCCAATAAATTGTTGACCAACGGCCAATGCGTAAATTATTCCAGTGCAAGCAGCTTCTAAGTCGAAAGCTGCCGCTCGCGTTGCGCCAATGTCGGCCTGCACCAAACATGCCGTTGAGGGATAGAGGTTGTCCGGCGTAGAGGTAGCTACAACTATTAGATCAATAATTGCCGGATCAATACCAGCAAAAGCAATTGCATCTTTAGCGGCACCAATAGCCAAGCCGGAAGCAGTTTCATTGTCCTTAACCACTCGCCGCTCGCGAATTCCTGTTCGTGTACGGATCCACTCGTCGGATGTATCGACAAGCTTCTCCAAATCCGTATTGGTCACCACTGAATCAGGGACGCATGCACCGACCCCGATTAGCCTGGCTCCGATGGACAAGTTCACTTCTTACTCCCTGCCGCCACTTTGCCGAATGTCAACTCGATTTGTTTGACGATGTCGGCATTGACCATGTCCTTAGCGGTGCGAATGGCATTCTTAATAGCTCTGTGCTTGGAGCCGCCATGGGCAATAACGCAAACTCCTTTAACTCCAACAAGAAGTGCGCCTCCAAATTCATTGTAATCAATACGTCTCTTGAGCGCCTGGAAGCTGGGCTTAGCAATGGCCGCACCAATTTTTCCGCGCCAATCGCTTAGAAGTTCTTGTCTCAGCATATGGGTAACCATGTTGGCGATACCCTCAGCTGTCTTCAGGGCGACGTTGCCGGTAAACCCATCAGTTACAACTACGTCGACTTTGCCCATTGGGAAGTCACGCCCTTCGGTAAAGCCGATGAAGTTAAGTTCTTTGTTTTCTTTGCAAAGCTTATATGCTCCTTTGACCAGGTCATTGCCCTTAGTCTCTTCAGCTCCAATGTTCAAGATGCCGACGCGTGGCTCAGCAACATTCATTAGTCCTTTGCAAAGAATTGAGCCCATTAGGGCAAATTGCAAAAGCTGATTTGCATCGCACTCAACATTGGCACCCATGTCGAGGCAAATGGCGTAACGATCTGTAATTGTAGGCATCAGGCAAGCAATCGCCGAGCGATCGACATTGGCAATGCGCCCTAGTCCCATTTGAGCAGCAACAGCAGCTGCACCGGTGGAGCCGGCAGCTACAACACCGTCGGCCAGTCCTTCGTGCACTTGGCGGGTGGCAACAACAATTGATGAGTCTTTCTTTCTGACTATGGCCCGGCTCGGCTTCTCGTCCATAGCCACAACTTCAGACGCTGCAACAATGGTTATGTCCAGCCCCTGCTTATCGTGACGATTAAGTTCGCGGGCAATAGCCTCGGGAGGTCCGACTAGCTGAATACCAATGCCGTATTCACGGGCTGCCAGAACTGAGCCGTGAACCACCTCGCGTGGAGCAAAGTCGCCGCCCATGGCGTCGACTGCAATGCGTATTTGTTTTTTACGGTTGGGCTGCACTTGTTACGCCTTACCCGGATTGTTTTACTCTGTGACTACTGATTCGGCGCGACGCGCTGGACGTCCTCTGTAGTATCCACACTCTACGCAAACTTGGTGACGGCGCGTTGGCTGTGCACAGTTCGGGCAAGAGACGATGGTTTGAGCAACAGCCTTCCACACCTTGGAGCGGCGGGAGTGCTGTTTTTGATGTGATGTTTTCTTCTTTGGTTGTGCCATTGGCTTATCTCCGTTGCAACGGATCACATATTATCTATTAGTTCTTGTCTTTTTCATCGTTTGAAAAGATAGTCTTTAAGTTCTGCCACCTTGGATCAATTAAATCTTGCCGATTCTTATCTCCGGCTAATGTTTTCCCGCTTGCTCCAGTGGCTCCAGCAGGCAATCCTGGGCATTCTGAGCCACAAGAGGCAATGTTAGGGGTAGCTAAAGTGATCGCTTGATAAACTAAGTCGGTCACATCTATCAGACCATCTTCCGGTAACAATTCGACAAAATCGCGCTTCAAGAGTTCGCGATCACGTTGGATCTCATTTTCCGGCGGATAAACCAGGCTCTCGTCAATGTCCACGCCAAGACTCTGGAAATATGGTCGCAAACAGCGGTCGCAGTTCAGCTTAAGTAAAGTTTGAACACGGCCAACTACTTTTACGCCGTAGCTGGAATGGCTAAGAGTTATTTCGCCCAAGACAGGCTTGACTGCCTCCAGCCCTTCAATAGTCTCTTTGAAGTCAATGTGTTGTGGCTGAGCTTTTAGCTCGTCTATGCTTATTTTCACCCTGCCAAGATAGCACAAAATAACCGTAACTGCTTTACCATTTACCTTATGCCAGACGACAAAAACAATTCCATAGCGCTGACTGCCCGCTGGGTTCTACCTATCGATGGTCCACCAATTGAGCACGGTGTTGTCGTCATTGCGGGCCGACAGGTAGCTGCTGTACTTACCCAGGAGCAATTCCAGTCCACCGGTGGAGTGCTAAATAAAGATTACGGTCAGGCAATTATTACTCCTGGTTTAATCAACCTGCATACCCACCTGGATTACTCAGACCTTGCCTTGTTCGATACCCAATCCAGTTTTTTCAACTGGATAAGCAACCTGATGGCCAACGCCTGGAAATGGGGCGAAGGCCAGTGGCAACAGTCGGCTCTAAACGGCGCTCGCGCTATTGCCCAATCCGGCACAACCCTGATTGTTGATTCTTCTTTCACTGGACAAGCAGCGAATGCTGCCTCGCAAGTCGGACTGAGGGCAATTGTCGGACTGGAAGTTTTCGGCATTGAGGAAGCAACGTCTCAACAGGTGTGGCAATCATGGTTGCAGAAGTACCACAATTTCATGACCGTTGCTTCCAATGAGCTGAAATCAGCTATTGATGCCGGTTTCATTACAATGACAGTGGCACCACACACGCCTTATACTGTTTGTCCTTCGCTCTGGCAATTAGCAAAAAACTGGGCTGATGCCCAGGGACTACCAGTCTTGGTTCATATTGCCGAATCCCAACAAGAATGTGAGTGGATCCACACAGGTAATGCCGAGCTTGACGCTTTTCTCACCAATATGTCGGTCACTGGTGCTAATAGCAATTACAGTTGGCGAGGCAAGGGCATGTCTCCTGTTGAACATCTAGATAGTTTGGGCTTGTTGAGCCGCAATACTCTGGCAGCTCATGCTGTTCACTTGAGTGACAAAGACATCGAACTATTGAAAAAAGCTCAGGTTTCTATTGCTCATTGCCCACGCAGCAACAGTCGTTTGAGAAATGGCGTAGCTCGATTTTTAAATTTGGTGGAATCCGGCTTGCATGTGGGATTGGGGACAGATAGCTCAGCTTCGGTAGACGATTTGAACGTCTTAAATGAAGCACGCTTTGCTTGGAACCTACATCGTGCTGTCAATCCGGACTTTTCCTTGACCGCCAAGGACGCCTTAGAAGCACTAACTATTGTCGCCGCCCAAGCTGTCGGGCTGTCCGATAAGGTCGGCACGCTAACTACCGGCAAAGAAGCAGATATTGCCGTTTTTGCAATTGACAGCAATTATCGGCAGGATTGTTCACCTTATGACGTATTGCTCTACGGAGACACCTCCGCCATCGACGTTTTTGTGGGCGGCAGACCGATCGTCTCCAACCACAAGGTGACGGCAATAGCCCCACAGGTGCCGGTTTGAGCCCAATTTAAAATATTTCATTTATACTAGTCTCATCGGGTTTGGCCAAATGCTAGCCAGGGAACAAAGGCCCTGAGCACCTTTAGGACAGTCCCAGCAAACAAGTACACATCAATCAGGTAACAGTCATGGTAGGAATGAAAGACCACATTTGCAGCCAAAATTGCATGTTCTGCCGGGTATTAGAGTCCCCGCAACGCACTAAGCCGAACGTACAACGCCAAGCTGTCGACAGTCAGGTTATGGAACGGGTAAAAGAGCTGGAGCAACGCAGTCTGCTGTCGAGCACGCAGGCTACTTTGACCTCCGCAAAAACCGAGGATTTAGAGCGTCTGGCTCTATTGGATTCACTAACAGAACTCTATAACTCCAGGACGTTTTTAAAGGAGTTGAAAGACGAGATTAAGCGCGGCAAGCGTTATAAGCGCCCAGTATCTTTAGCCATGATCTCCATCGACGGCTTCAAGGAAATTCAACGTCAATACGGAGCGCTCACAGGCGATGCGGTGCTCAAAGTCGTGGCCAACGTCTTGCGCACAAGTATTCGTGACGTGGACATTCCAGCACGTTACAGCGCAGAAGAATTTGCCATTATTTTCCCGGAGACCAACACATCCGGTGCTTCCGTGGTGGCAGAAAGACTTAGACAGCGCATCGGCACCCAAGCCATTACACACAACTGGCACAATCTCAAAGTGACAGCTTCGATAGGTTTGGCATCTTTCCCAACGCACGCTCGCGAGCACGACGAATTAATCGCCCGCTCGGTGCAAGCACTGGAACTAGCAGTCCAACGCGGCGGCGATAGGGCTTGTACGGTTTAAACAAAGAGGGCAGGTCTTGGACCTGCCCTCTTCTTATTTAGCGTTGGCCGAGCTTAGCCCTGGCTTCTGCCTTGTGCTTGGGCCTTCATTTCCAACTTGTAGGCTTTCTCATCAAGCTGCTGAATGTGCTTGTCGAGTTTTGCTCGTTCCTTTTCAGGCAAGTTGGTGTCCAGCGCCATGTAGGCCTTGTACTGAACAATTGCTTCGCGCAGATCTTTGGATACCAGCGGACGCTGTCTTTCCAAAGTCTTTGCTAGACCGATACGTGCTTGCCATACCTTCGGATCATCGTAGATAGCAGCATGATACTTATCGATCGAGCTAGCCAATTGCTTTTTCATGGACAGGTCTTGGGCCATGTTCAAGTCTTCCTTGGCTTGTTCGCGAGCCTTGGCACAAAGAGCCAAACCACGCTTAGCGCGCTCAGCAGATCCTGGCATTGTTGAAGCCTTATTGTAGGCAGCTTCAGCAGCGTTCAGGTCTTTAATCATCAAAGCCAGATCGCCTATGGCGAACACTTGCTTAGGATCATTTGCCTTAGAAATAACCATGTTCATTTGGTTATCAGCTTCAACAAATTTGTTCTGGGCCAGCAATGCTTCAGCGTAAGCAATTCTTTCGCCATCATTTGTTGGTGTGCCAATGGCATTTAAGTCTATTGGCTTACCGGACAACGAACGCATCTTAGCTTGAGCCAAACGCAATTCCATATTGTTTGGGTTCAAGTTAATCGCTTGCTGGATCATCTGGTCGGCTTGCTCGTAGTCGTTAGACGACAAGAAAGCACCGGCTGAATCCTTTTGTGCTTTCAGGTAATAAGCACGAGTCAGACCTTGAGCTGCGGCAACGCTGTTTGGCGTCGTGGACAGAATGGTCTGGTACTCTTTGATTGCTTGATCCAGTTTATCCAACTGCAAGCACTCATCACCTATGCGCTGACGCAATTCAGGATTTGTGGGCATCAATTCCAAAGCCGAACGCAGTTCAGCAATGGACATTTCAATGTCGCCGCGTCCTTCACGGATGTCGGCAATGTGCAAGTAAGCGGAAGTATTTTCCGGCTTAATGCTTATCGACTGCTGGTATTCCTTAATAGCAGCAACGGTATTGCCTTGTCCTTCGTATGCTTCACCCATGGCCAGGCGGGATGGACCGCTGTTCGGATATTGATACAGCGAAGTGTTCAATTCCTTAATAGCGGCATCATACTGTCCCATTTTTACATAGGTCTTGCCTAAGCCATAATGAGCAGTGGAGTTGCCGGAATTGATTTGAATTGCATGCTTGAAAGCATCTTGGGCTTCCGCCAAAGATTCTTGCGACAGCTTGCAGAGACCCAAACCAGTGTAGGCATCAGAGAAGTTGCCATCAATTTTGATAGCTGCACGGAATGCGGAAGCAGCATCATTCAACTGTCCCTGCTCTTTGAGCACCATGCCCAAATTGTATTGAGCTTCCGGTGACTTGGAGTCAATTTGGATTGCCTGGGTGCACTCTTGCAATGCTTGTTGCAAAATCGAATCACGATTTTTGATGATCGTGTTATTCGATGATTGCAAACGGTTCAGGAGAACCATCGCCTTTGCGCTGTGAGCAGCAGCATTGTTTGGATCAAGCTGAATAGCTTTGTCCAACTGAGCATCTGCTGCATCTAGCTTAAACTGCTTGCCCAAAGCTGTGCCGTAGCCAACGATGGCTTGCACGTTCTTTGAGTCCTGGTTTATTGCTTGGTTGTAGAGGTCAGCAGCTTCTGCGTACTTACCTTTAAGCATGAGATCATCGGCTGCCTTAATATCCGTTTGAATACGACCTTTAAGGATATTGGGGCTCTGGCTCTGCGTTAATGCAACGGCTTGCCCGGTGGTTGCGTTGAAAAGCAATCCACTTACTAAAGACAAACTGGCTGCCAGCAATAGGCGTTTCTTCATTTCGGAATTTCCTCCTAAGGGACACCACTACAGGTTTTTGACATGAGTGGAACGGCTAAAAATTTACATGCTTGACTTCGAAAAACTATGAGCGCGGTGGTCAAGCAGGGCTAGGGAGCGCTGTTTCGGGCGCTTTTACTCACAGCGAGCAACTGCCGCAAATTTGTGTGGAAAACTGCCGTAATGCTGGGCTAGCTTGGATCTATGGGAAAAGCAGTTCCGACTGATAACCAAAACTTGTAACGGCTTAACCCCATGTGTAACGAAGTTAGAAATTTTCCTCAATCTATTCGCCCAGCGGCACCTGACAACGACAACCTTGGCTAAGCTAGGAAGTAGGTGACCAGGTTTCATGTCATCCCCAACTTGCAGGTGAATCCGATGGCTAAATACATTGCCTGGTTTGAGGAGATTGGACTGGACGATGTTCCACTTGTAGGAGGCAAGAACGCTTCGCTGGGCGAGATGATCCAGGAGCTTTCAGCAAACGGCATTCCTGTGCCGGGCGGTTTTGCCATAACCGCAGAAGCGTATTCCGAACTGATTACCACCAATGGACTGCGGGACCATTTGGACAAACTACTTAACGGCTTGGACAAAAACAACATTGAAGAATTGGCTCGCGCAGGACAATCAGCCAGAGCACTAATTAAAGATGTTGGACTGCCACCACAAGTAGTGACAGACATCAAAGAGGCTTACAAGCAATTAGAAGAACGTTACGGACGCAACCTCGATGTGGCCGTACGCTCCAGCGCCACAGCAGAGGATCTCCCGGAAGCCTCTTTTGCAGGGCAGCAAGAGTCTTTCCTGAACATCCGAGGCGAAGGGGCATTACTTGATGCCTGTCTTGCCTGCATGGCATCACTTTTCACAGACCGTGCTATTGCCTATCGAATAGATCAGGGTTTTGATCATTTGTCTGTCAAACTCTCTGTTGGCGTGCAGAAGATGGTGCGCTCCGATTTAGCTTCTTCCGGCGTTATTTTTACCCTTGATCCGGAATCCGGCTTTCGTGACGTTGTACTTGTCACATCGTCGTATGGATTGGGCGAGAACGTAGTTGCCGGAAGAGTTGATCCGGACGAATTCATTGTCTTTAAACCAACATTGAAAGCAGGCTTAAGACCAATCTTACGACGCAAACTAGGAGCAAAACAGTTCCGTATGGTCTATTCAGGACACGGCACGCGCACAACGGAAAATGATCCGGTACTGGCGACAGATCGGGAAAGGTTTAGCCTGACTGACGACCAAGTTCTTACGCTGGCCAAATGGGCATTGGATGTCGAGGCACATTACTCCAATCGTTATGGCAAAGAAACGGCCATGGACATCGAATGGGCATTAGACGGATTGGACAACAAACTCTATCTCGTTCAAGCACGGCCTGAAACTGTGCACACGGTAAGAGACACCCAAGTCCTTGAAACATACAGGCTGGAATCGACCAGCGAGGTTTTGCTGAAAGGCCGTGCAATTGGTGAACGCATTGGCGCCGGTGCTGCCAGGGTAATTCCCTCGGTTAGAGAATTGGCTTCCTTTAAAGATGGTGAGGTGCTAGTAACAGACATGACCGATCCCGACTGGGAGCCAATCATGAAGCGCGCTGCAGCTATCGTTACCAACCGTGGCGGCCGCACCTGCCACGCGGCAATCGTCAGCCGAGAGATAGGCGTCCCTTGTGTAGTTGGCACTCACCACGCAACGGATATTTTGAAAAGTGGCGCCAATATTACCGTCTGCTGCGCTCAAGGCGATCAAGGACTCGTTTATTCCGGTCAGCTGCCCTTTACCCGCAATAAAGTGCACTTAGATAAACTTCCAAAGATCCGCACAAAACTAATGCTTAACCTGGGAAATCCTGAGCAAGCACTGTCCGTTGCGCAATTACCTGTCGATGGCGTTGGTCTAGCACGCCTGGAATTTATCATTGCTGATGAAGTAAAAGTGCATCCTCTAGCGTTGACGAGATTCTCCGAACTAAAAGATCAACAGGCAGCTGAAGCAATAGCGCGTTTGACCAGAGACTATCCAAGTCGCGAACAATATTTCATCGACAAATTATCCGAAGGTGTAGCCATAATTGCTGCCGCCTTCTATCCGCGCCCAATTATTGTACGTATGTCGGATTTTAAAACCAATGAATATGCCAACCTTCTAGGCGGTAAACAGTTTGAGCCGCTGGAAGAAAACCCCATGATTGGTTTCCGTGGCGCTTGTCGTTATTACGACGAACGATATAGAGATGGGTTTGCTCTG
This sequence comes from Chloroflexota bacterium, assembly GCA_005240105.1. GTDB lineage: Bacteria > Cyanobacteriota > Vampirovibrionia > Obscuribacterales > Obscuribacteraceae > SBAT01. The sequence continues at coordinate 21,907 of SBAT01000262.1, read as the reverse complement.
GAATGCAAGGCATTATCCAAGGTGCGCGACAAGATGGGGTTAGCCAACGTCAAAGTGATGATCCCCTTCTGCCGCACACCGGAAGAAGGCCGCTTGGTCATCGAAGAAATGCGGCGCAACGGGTTGAGACAAGGTGAAAATGGACTGGAAGTTTACGTCATGTGCGAATTACCATCGAATGTACTCATGGCACCGGAATTTGCCGAGGTCTTTGACGGCTTCTCGATAGGCTCCAATGATTTGACCCAACTCACACTCGGACTTGACCGCGACAACGAAATTATTGCTCGCTTATTTGATGAGCGAAACGACGCAGTGAAAAGAACTATAGCCGCGGCCATTAAAGCTGCTAAAGCTGCCGGCAAGCCAATTGGTATATGCGGACAGGCACCTTCTGATTATCCGGAGATAGTCAAATTCCTTATAGAGCAAGAAATAGACAGCATTTCGCTAACCGAAGACGCAGTCATCAAGACCTTGGTTATGCTCGCTAAAGCCGAGTCAGAAGTGGCAAATGGTGTTACTGCTACTAGTTAGACAGTAGATAAGGCAGTGGTAGTGCGCTAAAATCTGCGACATGAACTTAATAACAAAAAATTGGAAGCTGTTAGCCGTCCTGGCCGTCTTCATCTGGTCTATTTGCAACCTGTTTTCGATAGTGCCGGTCGCTACTATCAATGACTGGAAGCATTTAGCCGACTTGCCACCGGACGAGCTACAGAAAGAAGTCATGTCCCGCGTTGAGAAAACTCCTGGCTGGGACAAGATGAATAATTTTGAACGCGAAGATATCACCAAGCGCGCATTCGACGAGACACAACTCGGTAATAACATTCAGGTAATTGCCAAGTCTCGTGGCTACGCTTTATATACGGATTTAAAACTCGGTCTTGATTTGCGTGGCGGCAGCCAATTGTTACTGCAAGCTCTGCCATCTAAATTGGTTCCGGAAATTACACCAGAAGTTATGCGTGGCGTAGAAACCGTCATTAACAATCGTATTAACAGTTTGGGCGTATCAGAAACACTAGTTCAGCGCGCAGGCAAGGATCGCCTACTGGTAGAAATGCCTGGTATCAAAGATCCACAACAAGCGAAGGACCGAATTGGCACCACGGCTCTTCTAGAATTCAAAGAATTGGATATGGGTCTTGACGGTAGACCAGTATGGACCGATGTGAATCTGACCGGTGCTGACTTCAAACATGCTCAAGCTCAACCAATGGTATCTGGTGGCACCTGGAGAATTGTTTTTGAATTTAAACCCGACGGTGCCAAGAAATTCGGCGAACTAACCTCACGTTTAGTGGGCAGACAAATTGGTATCTTCCTTGACGGCGTTCCCACTGAGCGCGGATCCGATGGACGTCCATTGCCTGTTGAGGAATATCGCGGTATTAATGTGCGCGAACCAATTCTTGCCGGCAACGGTGAAATCACAGGGAACTTTACCCGCGAGCAAGCCGTTGATCTAGCCGTCAAGCTAAATGCCGGCGCCTTGCCTGTTCCAGTCAAGATTCTTGAAGAAAGAACTGTCGGAGCAACGCTTGGTCAAGACTCCATTCAAAAGAGTTTGATTGCCGGCGTTGTAGGTATCCTCCTGGTTATGGTCTTCATGCTATGCATCTATGGTGTAGCCGGCATGGTGGCAAACACAGCCTTAGTTCTCTATACGCTTACTACTTTGGCAATATTCAAAACCATACCGGTGACTTTGACACTGGCCGGAATTGCCGGCTTTATTTTGTCAGTTGGTATGGCAGTTGACGCTAATATATTGATCTTCGAGCGTACTAAAGAAGAATTGAAAGCAGGCAAGAATTTATATCTTGCTATTGAAGCTGGATTTTCCCGGGCGTTCAGTTCTATCTTTGACAGCAACGTGAACAGCTTAATTGCCTGCGGTGTGTTGATTATCTTCGGCACATCGATTGTAAAAGGGTTTGCCGTCACGCTAGCAATAGGTGTGGCCGTATCCATGTTCAGCGCCATTACAGCCACCCGCGTACTGTTGCACTTCATACCGAAAGAAATTGGACTCTTTGGTCATAAATACGATCAAAAGCGTGCTCAAGCTAAAACACAAGCTCCAAAGGGCGCCCTCTTTTCTTCAGACAAGGGCAAGACAAAATGAAAAACTTACATGTAGATATAGTCAAATATCGCAAGATATGGATCGGCATTTCACTAGCCATTACCATCCCCGGCATTATTGGGATCTTGCTATGCCTGATGCAGTTCCACGCACCATTAAAACCAGGCATCGATTTCACTGGCGGCTCAATTCTGCAATATCAATTTGAAAAGCCCGTGACTCTGGACGAAGTACGTCAGGTCCTCGACAAAGCAGGATTTGAAGGCTCGCAAGTCCAGCAAGCCGACATTTCCGGCAATCAAGCCATGGTTATGCGCACAAGAGCCATTGAAAGCGAAGAGGAAAAGCACAAGCTGGATGATGCCCTACAGGCATCGCTAGGCAATTTCAAAGCCCTTTCAGTCGATAAGGTTAGTGCCATGGTTGGACCGGAATTGCTGACCGCTGGACTGGTGGCATTGATTGTCACATTCGCCATGATGGTTGCCTACATTTCCTATCGCTTTATGTTCGACTATGCAATCTGCGCAATCATCGCCTTGGTCCACGATGTGCTCGTTTTATGTGGCGTTTTCGCCATTTTAGGATTGGTAATCGGCACGGAAGTGGACAGTTTATTTATTTCAGCCGTATTAACTGTTATCGGATTTTCAGTGCATGACACCATTGTTGTATTCGACCGTATCAGAGAAAACGTCAAATACGTAGGCTCAAAAGGGACGAATGCCAAAGGTGAAGAATATCGCAAAACATTTGGTGACATTGCCAATGACAGCATCAACCAAACACTGGCACGTTCACTCTATACATCGCTTACCGTTATCATTACATTGTCAGCCCTCTACTTCTTGGGTGGCGTGACCACCAAGGACTTTGTCCTGGCAATGCTTATCGGTATTATTTCCGGTACTTATTCATCTATCTTCAACGCCAGCTGCCTGCTTGTCTGGTGGCGGGAATTGAAGGCTACGCACCGCCTCAAGCCTGCTTGACAGCAAGAATTCCAATTCCGCGGTCTATAATGATGTGCAGGCAACCCGCAACCGTATAACGTAGGAAACTGCCATGAACATGCCTCAGTCTGATGAAGAAAAGTGGAACCTGCTTGCTCGCCACGAACGGCTTGGAGAAATACTTCTCAAGCTGGGCAAACTCAATTTGAAGCAGCTGGGTAAGTTGATGGAGGAGAAGGTCAATTCCGACAAACAACTCGGTGAATTGATCGTCGCCAAAGGCATCATGTCCAAGGCAGAAATTGAAGCAGCCTTGAAGTTGCAAGAAAGAGCCGAAGAAGAATTTGTTGAGTCTATCGAAGAACTCAAAGAAAAAATCAAAGAAGATTAGTGAGATTCACGGGTAAGGCAGCGCTTGTTACAGGTGGTGGCTCTGGCATTGGCAGGGCGACAGCAACTGCTTTCGCTGCCGACGGAGCTGCTGTTTGCGTAGTAGATATTGACGGCGAGTCAGCCAGCAATACTGTTTCTGAAATTAAGAACGCCGGCGGCCAAGCTATTGCAATAACAGGAGATATCGCTTCGCCGGATACAGCAAACAATGCCGTCTCGTCCACAATCAAAAACTTTGGAAGCATCGATTTCCTTTTCAACAATGCCGGCGTGGAATTCATTTCGCCCTTGATGGAAACATCCGTTGCCGACTGGGACCGAGTCATGGATGTGAACATGAAAGGCACTTACATGATGACCAAGGCTGCGCTTGAAGTAATGGTGCCCAAGAAATTCGGCGTCATCATAAACAACGCTTCCGATGCCGGGCTGCGCGGTATTAAAGTTAACGCCGCCTACAGCTCATCCAAAGCCGGCATAATTCACCTGACACGCAGCTTGTCCCTGGATTATGCATCCTCCGGCATTCGCACCAATTGCATCTGCCCGGGTTGTATTCGTACACCGCTATGTGAACGCTTCAACGCTGAAGTTGGTGCACGCAAAGGCATATCCGGCGAACAAGCATTGCAAGAATTTGTGGAAGCCAATATCCCCATGCAGCGAGTGGGTACACCGGAAGAAGTGGCATCTGTCGTCACCTTCTTATGTTCAGAAGATGCGCGCTACATAAATGGTGCGATCATCCCCATTGATGGTGGACTAACCGCCGGCATGTAGGAATGAGCCGCTGTTTACAGAATGACCATCACTCAATGGTGTATCATCTTATAGTACGGACGGAGTTTGTGATGCGTCTTACCTCAATTGAGACAACGCCAAACCCTAACAGCATGAAGCTGAATCTTGACGAATCGCTCGGCAAGCCAGTTACTTACACGTCGGCACAACGTGAAAATTCTCCTGAATTTGTAGTTAGACTTCTCGATATCGCTGGCGTACAAAGCGTATTTGTCTGCCATGACTTCATTACCTTAAATAGAGATCCAAGAGCCGATTGGAAGCTCATACTTGATGCTGCAGCCAATGTATTGTCCGGTGTTAGGCAAAGTGATGCCCCGGTCGATGAACAGCGAAGGGCTGCCGAAAAGTTGGGTCAGGTATCGGTATTCGTCCAGACATTTCGCGGCATTCCTATCCAAGTAAAACTTAGCGATGTGAATGAAAAGCAGGAGAAACGCATAGCACTGTCCTCCCGCTTCAGCGAAGCGGCACAACTTGTGCAGGCTCAATCAGGTGCTGACTATCTCAAGGAACGCTACTGGGCCGATTGGGGTGTACGTTATGAAACCTTACAAGAAGTAGCCGCTAATGTCATAGAGGAAATAGAAGGGATAGACGCAAAAGCAATCGAAAGACTGGTGGCTAAAGCACTAGAAAAAACCTCTGATAAACCAGTCTCCAGATCTATCGACCAACTGCAGACCGACCTAGATAGTGACGACTGGCACATACGCCTTTTAGCCGTGCAAGAACTGGGTGCTTCCGAAGAGTCTATTCCTTTATTGATTCGTGCTCTCAGTGATCCTAACCCGCAAGTTCGACGGCTGGTAGCAGCCGCTCTTGGTGCTAGCGGTTCCCCATCGGCGACCTATCCTCTTACACAAGCTCTTTTAAACGATTCCTCTGTCGGTGTACGGCGAACAGCTGGTGATGCTCTGTCCGACCTGGGAGACATTTCTGCCCAGCCTGCAGCTTGCCTTGCACTCTCCGACGCCAACAAACTAGTCCGTTGGAGAGCTGCTCGCTTCCTAGCGGATGTCGGCACCGTCGATGCACTACCATTTCTAGAAAAGTCTAACAATGACCACGAATTCGAGGTACAACTGGAAATCAAAGCCGCCATAGATCGCATCAGTGGCGGCAAAGAGGGATCAATTCCTGCCTGGAAAAAGATTATTAAAGACATCAAATAAAAACATTCGCTAAAACTGCTTGAGCGCCCATTGTGCGTGCTCTAAGAGCATTGGATCTTGTTCCCCTTGAGCGAACTTACGAACTACATCTGCCCCGCCCAGCGGTCGTTTATTCCCAATGACCACCAGAGCGTTACGCAATAATCCTCGTCTTTTCGGTCGTCTCACTGGTGAATGAATAAAGCGCGAATGAAAGTCTTCCTGTGTTTTGATCTCCAACAACGAGAATAGATCTAGATAATGCCCAACACCTGATTCCGGTTGAAACTCTTTCCATGTAGAGACAGGCGGGGCTTGATTGTAAGGGCAAATTTCCTGGCAAACGTCGCAGCCAAAAACCCACTCACCCAGCGAACTACGCAACTCAAGCGGAATGCCATCCTTATTTTCAATCGTCAGGTAGGAGATGCACAGACCGGCATCTAACGTGCCTGGCTCAACTATGGCTTTTGTCGGACATATGTCGCCACAGCGAAAACATTGACCACAGGTTCCTTTGTATGGCTCATCCGGCTCAATTTCCAAGTCAGTAAACAACTCAGCAATAAAGTTATAGGAGCCCATCAGTTTCGGTCCAATAACCAATGTGTGTTTTCCAGCAAAGCCCAGACCCGAGCGAGCGGCAAATCCCTGCTCAAAGAGCGCGACATCATCTGTATATGCTTTACCGATTAGCGGTCGACCTAATTCTGTTTCTAACTGCGTTTTTAATTCTCGCAATTTTGCGCGCAAAACAACGTGGTAATCCAGACCTACCGCATAACGGGCAACACGCCCGTAATGGTCTGCCGGGCAATCCGGCACTTTGGTGTAATAACTAGCTGATACGACAATGGCCGATTTCGCCGAGGGATAGAGCAGTTGGGGCGATGTACGCAATACCGGATTGCGTTTCAAATAGTCCATGCCGGCAGCATATCCTTGCGCCAGCCAGCGCTCGAACTCCGTCCTCTCTGCTTCCATTGGCTCCAGAGAGCCAATCACGCAACGAGAAAACCCAAGCGATTCCGCCACCTGATTGATAGTCGACTTCAAATCCTTCATTCCACCAACGTTGATGATGCCGTCATTGTACTATCTGAAGATGGTTCGACATACTGCAGCAATATCTCCTTCAACTGAACAAGACTGACCGGCTTGCTTATATAGTTGTCCATGCCGGCTGCAAGACACTTTTGCCGGTCACCATGCATAGCTTGCGCGGTCATAGCCACAATCGGTACATGCCGTCCTGTCAATGCCTCACTGCTCCTTATCTGCCTGGTAGCTTCCAGCCCATCAATATCCGGCATCTGACAATCCATTAATACCAGTGAATAGTTATTGGCGGCAACTGCTTCAATTGCCTCCCGCCCTGTCTTAACCACATCCGCTACCAATCCCAATTCCTTCAATAGCAGTTTTGCCACCATCTGATTAACCGCATTGTCCTCGGCAACCAAGACTTGAGCGACGCCGTGCTCAGTGGAAGCTGCACCTTCAGATTCTTTCCTAACTTCAACTTTGTCACTTGCACCTTCACCACTACTGGAAAGCGCGCCCAGACAATGAAGCAACTTATTGCGACGAAATGGCAATGACAAATAAGCGTCAAAACCAAGTCCTAAGAGCTTTTCTCCCAGACCCTTTTCCTTTACTGAAGTACAGACAATTTTCCTTATTGAAGAGTGAGCAAACAGCAATTCAACAACTTCCGTTGCCAGAACCTCAGCAGTAGGATCCACTGCAGCCGCACACTGGTAAATGGCTATATTGTAAGGAGTCGAACTTTCAAGCATCTTAACTGCTTCGTTTGCCGATTGAGCGGTATCGCAATGAGTCCCCCAGGCAGACAAATACGCGTTCAGGACTTCTGCCGTCCCCGGTTGCTCGGCAATAACTAGCACGCTCTTGTTTCGTAAACTTTCCGGCGGCTCAGCCGGCGCAATCCAATTCGGCGACCTTAATAAGGGCACGACAAACCAGAAGGTAGAGCCCTGTCCAAGAGTACTTTCTACACCAATTTCGCCGCCCATTAATTGGACTATCAGCTTGGCAATCGACAATCCAAGTCCTGTGCCACCATACTTGTGCACCACAGAACTATCCGCCTGCGTAAATGGTCGGAACAATGTCTGGATATTTTCTTCAGACAAACCAATACCGGTATCGGTAACAGAAAACCGAATGCTGTCGTTTTCGTTATCCTCGGTTTCGAGACTAACCTTTACTACTACTTCCCCAGATTCCGTAAACTTAATGGCATTACTCAATAAATTCAGAAGCACTTGCCGCAACCTTGTGGCGTCCCCACGCCATTGCGAATCAAGAACAGGATCAATAAATGTAGACAATGATAATTGTTTTTGTTGGGCCTTCTCAGCTACCAACTCCGCTGTTTCCTCGACCATCATGGTTAGATTGAAATCAGCCAAATTCAGTTCTATCTTGCCGGCTTCAATTTTGGCAAAATCAAGTACATCACTTATTACTTCCAGAAGCACGTCGGCAGCACTTCTGAGAATTTCGCCCAATTGTTTCTGTTGCTCATTCAGGGGCGTTTGCTGCAATAACTCAATCATTCCCACCACGGCATTTAGAGGAGTGCGAATCTCATGGCTCATATTAGCCAAAAAACTAGATTTGTAATTCGATGCCTTTACCGCCTGATCTCGAGCCTGTTGCAATTGTTTGGACAAAGTCTCTAATTTTTTGTTACTGGCAGCAAGTTCAATTACCCTACCTTCCAAGGAAATATTCAACTCGCTTATTTGTTGAATCTCTTCTTTGTGTTGAGCGATACTACGCAAAAGAGTCTTGACCCGAGTAACCAATTCTGTAGGATGGAATGGTTTCATCAGATACTCATCAGCACCTGACTGCCAGCCCTGCAACATAGCGTCACGATGAGTAAGCGCGGTCAAGATTACGACTGGAATTGATGAGGTTCTAGGGTTAGACTTAATTTGCCGACACAGCGAAAATCCGTCACGACGAGGCATCATCACATCCGTCAAAACCAAGTCAGGCTGCCACTCGTTTGTTATTTCCAATGCCTCTTCACCATCGGCTGCAGTTCGCGTTTCACAATACTTGTCTAACAATGATGCAATGTATGATGACAATCGTTCATTGTCCTCGGCAATGAGCACCTTCGGAAATGAAGTTCTAGCCTGTCCCCTGATCGTTGTCGCACGTGTTGCTTCCTTGAAGCGCGGCACCATTACCTTCGTCCTTGCTTCCGAACCATCTACATCAACAATATTGCAAGACTTGGCCATCAGAGTGACAGTAAATGTGCTGCCTTTTCCAGGCTCACTTTCCACACCTACACTGCCTCCCAAGAGTTCGGCGAATTCCTTAACCATTGCCAGTCCCAAACCTGTCCCTTCGATTCGTTTCGTGGCTGCAGAATCCAACTGCCTGAAGGGTTGAAATAGACTGGTCATATCTGATGCGGCAATGCCAATTCCTGTGTCACTAACGGACAAAAGCAATCTGTCGTCTTGCATCTTCAAGCGGACAACTACCTGTCCGCCCTCGCCAGTAAACTTGAGTGCATTGGACAAGAGGTTGAAGAGGATCCGTTCGTAAAGATAGCGGTCTAGTTCAATGACATTTTTCTTCTCGTCGGTAGCAAATACCAACTCCACTAACTTTTGTCCTGCCAGCGGCTGGCAGTCAGCCACTATTGCTTGTGTCAACCCTACAACATCCGTTGGCTGGCTCCTTACTGTCTGCTTGCCGGCCTCCAGTTTCGAAAAGTCCAACAAACCAGAAACCATTTGCAAAAGCCTGATGCTGTTGTTATGCATAGTCTGCAACAAAGCTCGCTGTTCATCATTCAAGGAGCCTACTTCGTCACTAAGCAATGTCTCCATCGGCGCTAAGGTTAAGGTCAGGGGCGTTCTCAGTTCATGAGAGACGTTGGCAAAGAACTCATCCTTAATACGTTCAGTCTCAACCAATTTTTTGTTTGATTCATCAAGTTCAGCCGCTCGTCTACCAAGCTCCTCTTCCGCCTGTCTCCTATGTGAAATCTCTTGCTCTAGCTCAGTCGTCCGTTCAACAACCTTAGCTTCAATAGTTTGATTAGTATTCTCCAGCTCAGCCTGTCGGTACGCCAAACCCCACATTTCTCTGCGACTCTGCCTAATGGAAAAGATTAGGAAAATATCCTCAAAGAGTACCCAGCCAGTATGTTCAACCCATCGCCACGGTTCAACCGTAGACACCCCATAGACGGATTGAGGCCAAAAAAGTCCTCTTAAGGCATGGTCGAGAGCTACCACCAACGAAGCAGTAATAAGCACTCGCCAGTCTCTATAAAAGGCTAGAAAGGCCAGTGAGCCAAAGACGTGGAAATGCGTTTCTATGCGACCGCCTGAAAGGTGGATCAACAATGCCGACATTAACATCTGGCTGACAGCAATTACATGTCTGGTGATTGTTTTTCCCGAATGGCAAAGGGCCAAATAAACGGGAAATGACGTAATTATTCCACCAAGAATGAGAGCAGCCCAGACATGTATATGAACATTACTCTCGATTCCTTCCCATGCTCTGGGCGATATCAAAAGAGCAGTGACAATTCCAACGCACCACTGAAAAATAATCAGACAGGCGAAGAATTTGTCAGTACGGCTATAAAGCCTTTGCTGTTGTTGGGAAAACAATTCTTCGGCGCGTTCCGCCTGCGAATTGCTAACCACTTCAACGCCAGTCTCCATCTCCACGACCTCGTTGTCACCGACCAAGCGAACAACCAAATACCATTGTCTTAGCCGGTCTTACAGCCTGCCGTTCTACTGAGGCAATCAAGGCTTGGGCAGCGCTATTGTCACCCATTTGCCCTCTGGCAGCTGTTATTCCACCACTGTGAATAAGCTCCCCTTCAGAGTTATAAACCATAGTCTGTCCCGATGTACGCGAACCGAAAATTTTTGCTTCTTGCCCATCGGTGTCTTTAAGAACTGTAACCCCGGAAATACCTTCTGCGGAGCGCCAGATGTCGGTTTTTTCCCATCCGGCAGGAAGCGTTTTTGGGCTCAAAATGACGACATAAGCAGCGAGCTTGTCCTTTTGGCGTGTCATTATCTTGCTCAACTCAACAATACTTGCCCTTGTACAAGGACAGTGCGGATGGACAAACATTACCAGCGTGGAGCCCGGCTTCATTAGTCGCATATTAGAATCTTTCGGCCAGCTAAAGCTATCTACGGCCGATAGACCAGGGGTATACTCGTACTTCATCAGGGCAAAAAATCCAGCGCTTATTAACGCCAGCCAGATTAGGCCCAGAACCCCAATATTTGCAGCAGACTCTCTCATATAGTCCATTCTATCCCGTCTGCAGCCCTAGCGGTTCCTCAACGTTCAACACCGCAACATTAGACAGCGACTGGATTATAGGACTTTCGACCACACTCCAATGAACTACAAACTCGACGACTTTGCATACGACTTGCCGTCAGAATTGATTGCCCAAAAACCTCCTACACTCAGGCACGGATCTAGATTGATGTGTCTCGACCGGCAGAATCAGCAGATAGCGCATAAGCAATTTGCAGACCTACCTCAATTATTAAGCGCTGGTGATGTCCTAATTGTTAACGATACGCGTGTCATCCCGGCTCGTTTGACTGCACGTCGCTCAACTGGGGGAATAATTGATATTCTTCTCCTCCATCCGGATACATCCCAAAGAAATCGGGCTCATTGGTTGGCCTTAGCCACACCCCTAAAACGACTTAAGAAGGGTGAAGAGCTGACCGTCGAATTGAACGGTACTTCTTACACCATCACCGTACAAGAAATTGTATTTGCCGAGGACGGACAGAAAAGGCTCCTTCTTGACCTTGGCGCGCCAGAAAATGTCTATCCGCTTTTATCTCAAGTAGGCTATGCCCCGCTACCGCCCTATATCCACCGTGAGCACGCGGAGAATTTACGCAGCAACGACCTGGAAAGATACCAAACTATTTTTGCTAATAGCCCTGGAGCAGTTGCTGCGCCGACTGCCGGACTACATTTTTCAGATGAATTACTTTCCAAACTGCAGTCACAGGGAGTAGAGATTGGCAAAGTCACCTTACATGTGGGCACTGGTACATTCAAACCGATTACTACATCTCTGACTGAGCATACTATTGAATCGGAAGAATTATCTGTGCCAACAAGTACCGTTGAGTTGGTCAACAAAGCGCTTGTCGACAAACGTCGTATTATTGCTGTCGGCACGACGTCCTGCCGCGCACTAGAGACTGCCGGCGAATCAGGATCGCTTGTACCTATTACTTCATCCAAGACATCACTCTACATTCAGCCCGGCTACCAGTTTAAGATCCTCAGTGGACTGATAACCAACTTCCATTTAAGCCGTTCGAGCTTACTTGTTTTGGTATCCGCTTTTGCCGGACATGATCTAATCATGCAAGCATATAAACAGGCCATTGAAGAGCGCTATCGGTTTTTCAGTTATGGCGATGCCATGTTAATTACTTAACTGCACTCTTTCCGTGTCGCCGAATTTAAGAAAAGGTTGGCGCTGCTGACCATGCACTCTTTGAAAGCCCAACATTTGCTCAACACTTGTGCGCCTGGAGTGTTCGGGAAAGCGCAGTAACTTTTCCTGACGCTTTTTACTAAGCTCGAAAATTGATTTCATTATTAGTTGATCGTATTCCGGATAGCCCGAAGGACGTTTGATCTCTACCTTCAGGACCTTTCGATCGTCGCTAATTACAAAGTCGACTCCAGCTTGGATGCCAGAGGGGAATTTCGGCTCAACGCAACGCGTGATGGCGTTTACTTCGTATCCACCCCAACCATTCATATGTTTCGACAGATTGCGGCTGATCTGATTGGAGACTTTGTTCCGCCAAATGTCCCACTCTATTAACAACTCATTGCTGCCGGCATCAGGATCTAGATGAGTATCAACCTGTCCGCCTAGTGTCCCCTTCTTTCCATGCTTCTGCACGCCGCCCTTAAGAAATACCGGCTCGAAGCCGGTATCCACAATAGGCTCTAAGGTGCCTGCGGGCTTGCTATCGCTTTTTGCGTCCGAACCATCCACTAATGCAGTCCTCCGCATACATTGTAATGAATAGGACCTCGACCACCTAGAGTTTAAGTGGGGATACTACGAGCTTAAATCGCATCATGGCTAGAATCGGTAAATCAGGTCTCCGCCAAAGGTGAACTGTGATCCCTTCGTACCGTTGTTCCAGGGTGTGGCATTGTTCAGCGCCGTCTCATACCTGATTTCCGGACGGATACACAACTTGTCGTTGAAACGATGTGTCCAACCAACTGTCCAGCTTGTGAAAGTACCGGCAAAGCCCGTGCGCCAACCTCTCGGGTCACCTAAATAATCAACGGGGCGGATAACAATAAAGTCCTTGGGTGATATCTTAAAGGCAGTGTAATTTACAACACCCCAGGCAAGAGAAGTGCCTGGTAAAAATGTGCCTGGACCAACGCCTGTGAAGAAACGTCTGGGTGGACCATTATTTACCGTGCCACCAGTTAGAGCATCAATTGAGTAAAGCAGATACGCCTCGGTCATTGTTATAACCGTGCCCCGCTTATTGAACCTGTGACTCCAGGTCAGGTTGAACTGTTGCAGGTTATCGTGTGCGGGGATCTTCGGCATGTTAAACGTTATAGCAGGCGTAAGCTGGCTACCCAATGAATTGAGTTGATCGACAATAGCCCGAGAATTGTTCACCTCGCGAGCCAACCGATAGCGCCCATTATTGATATCGCATACGCCACCATAAATGGAGTCATTGTTTCTTTTGGAAGTCCACTTTAGAAATGCCTGCGCAGTAGGAATTGCTGCCACATTCCAGGGAGCCATGTCATTTCCAGCATGGATACCTGCCTGGGCTGTCCATTGGTCATTCAATTTGACGCTGGCAATTGCTCCTGTCTGCGTGTAAGTGTCATACGTAAACATAAGCGAATGCGACCAGAGAAAGTTGTCCGGAGCCAATTGAGCTTCAATATCCGGCGGTGAAATATAGCGTCCAAATTTAAGAGTCGCGCCCTTCGCTATCTTGGGAAAGTAGAGAACTCCATAACACTCAACGGGATCAAAGCCATATAAGTAATTATGATTTAGCAATGAGTTGCTGGCCGGTCCCCATCCTTGCGCCGTTGTCCAACGATAATCAATACCGAAAAGTCCGCTAAAACGAAATCCCCAGTCCATATGCTTGGTCTGCACGGTATCCGGCACACGCTCGACCCTAAACACTAATTGATCCAACTGAGGAACTCTAGGAACGATGGCATACGACAAAGGCTGGTTAGAGTTATTAGAGGTACTGTAATTCCAGCCAGGGTTGGCCCATCCATACATCCTGATGCGAGACTTAGCCAGAAGTGGAAACTTCTTCCACATCATTTTTTCAAAGGGATAAGTGGCACCACTGTCAGGAACACCTATTGGATACATATGATCAGCACCGATCCACTCCGTCATTGGGAAGATCGGATCGAACGGCGCTGGGTAGCCACGTCGACTTACGGCACCGGATAACTTCAACGATTCGTCATCATTATCAGCATTGCTTGCAGGCTTGGCATTGCGTAAGGGGACAGCGTCAGAGGAAACTTGCGTATCGGCAGGAGGCACCGTGCCTTGAGCCATGGTTATCGGTGCCATGATTTCCTCAGCCTCAAGTGGTGGCACTTGCTGAGATACTGGTGCAGCTTCAATTGATTTAGTTGGTGTGCTTACTTGGTTTACAAAAGCCGGCGTACTGACTTGAGCCTGAGCATTATTTGGCACCATCGACAGTATCGAAGCTGCAAAAATTACACCACAGACTTTTGCTCCCAGTTGCATGGCAAACCCATAACCCTCAAACAAAGCATTCAGTCTAACAGTCAGATTGCATTACCAGCATCAAGAAAGTGTCAAGAAAGCTCTATACTGCGCTTTCAGTTTTTATCCGTTCCAACAATCGTAATAAACATTCCAGTTGCCTTACTTGCCTTAGGACTCAGCAATTACCTGGAAAAACACTTGAAATCGTGCAACCGTCAATTCGGTGAGCTTTTCTATCAAGATGGTGACAAGAACAGATTAGAAACGCGGTATTATTGGCAAGCGATGATAATTTGGTTCCAGTTTGCAATTTGTGCTGCCGTCATCCTCTTTTCAGGAAGCCGGCTGAGCCACTGTGGAGAATTGATAGCCGAAAAAGGCGGGCTAAGTAAAAGCCTGGTCGGTTTACTACTGCTTGCGGCCATTGCCTCTTCTTCGCAATTAGCGACAAGTGTCTCATCTGTAGTACTGCACGATCTTCCCGATTTGGCCGTGAGCGGACTTATGGGCAGTTGCATGTTCAACATGATGGTAATTGGATTACTAGACTTTTTCTCCGGTGACAGGCCTCTATCGAACCGAGTGCATCGAGGACACGTTTTAACTGCCGGTTTTGGCATAGTTCTAATTGGCTTTGCCGCCGTCGATATGATGTATAACAAGTATCTGCCCATCGTAAAAATAATGAACTCGATGGACCCAATTACACTTTCCTTTATACCTGTCTATCTTTTGGCCATGAGCCTGACGTTTAAATTTGAAAAATCTAGAGTGCTAAAGTTGGCAGCAAATGCACCGATAGAAGTATCAGATGATAATGGGCAGTCGTGGACCAAATTAATTGCCTCATTTATTATTTACTCGGTCCTAATTGTCTCAACGTCGTGCTATTTGCCAACATTGGCTGAAAACATTCAAGCAATGACAGGCTGGGGCGAAAGTTTCATTGGTAGCTCTTTTATTGCTATCACCACATGTCTACCGGAAATGGCTGTTGCTCTGTCAGCAGCTAAGCGTGGCTCTTTTGACATGGCTGTTGCAAGCTTGCTTGGCAGCACACTTTGCTACATGGTGATTTTAGCAATCACGGATTTCTGCTACGTAAAAGAGCCTATATTGCGTCATGTCTCCGAGGCAAGCAATCTGACTGCAGTAACAGCGATGATTTCTATGGGCATAGTAATAATCGCGCTCACCTACCGAGCCGACAAAAAACTATTATTTATGGCTGTTGATGCTGTTGCCCTAATTCTTGTCTATCTATTGGCAAATACGCTTTTGTTCATTGCGCACTAATCCAATACAATGATGCTATGCAACAGCAATTCTATCAACGCTTCCCCTGGTCATACGTCCTAGCCGGATCCGCTGTCGCGCTCATGACAGCAGTACTTGGGCTACTGCATGCCGACACCAATCTTGTTAACGTTTCCATGCTTTACTTATTGGTGATTATGTCCACCGCCCTATTTGCTGGCAGTGGTCCGGCTGTTTTTGCAGCAATTGCTGCCCTCTTGTCCTTTGATTGGTTTTTTGTAGAGCCAAAATATCAATTCACCGTACAGGATCCCACTGAGTGGCTAGCTTTGTGTGTATTTCTATTTACCGCACTGGTTATTGGACAACTGACTGCCACATTGAACAAACGTGCAGAAGAAGCGCAATTGAATAGACAAGAAACCCTCGCCTTAGCCCAAGCCAGCTGGGCCATAGCCTCAGAGCTGGACCTCGATAGGGCTATTGCAAAAGTATTGAGCAATCTGGTCATAATTAGCGGCGTAAAAGCAGCAGGGCTGATTGTTCAAGAAAAAGATGGTGAGCATCTCATTGCTCAATATCCAAGCGAAGGAAACGGCAATCTAAAAGGATTTTCTACCGAAGCGACGAAACACGTCCTCGACACCGGGCTAGCTATCAACTGGGAAGACAACGAGCATTTTCGCAAAACGCTTGCACAAACAGAGGATCCAACGGCCATTTACCTGCCCATCAGCATGGATGATCATGTGCTGGGAGTTCTCTACCTACTGCTAGAAGCAGATCAACCAATTGCTAGCGACAAGCGCCAGGTTATAAGCTCATTGGCTAACCATGCCGCAGTCCTCTTGCAGAAGGATAAATATTTGAAAGCAGAGGCTGCTGCACAGGCCTTAGCTGAAGCCGATCGACTAAAAACCGCGCTGCTTTCAATGGTTTCACACGATTTTCGTTCTCCTCTAACATCAATAAAAGCCAGTGTAAGCAGTCTTTCACAAGAAGGCTCTCCCTGGGATATAGACTCTCAACGGTCATTGCTGCAAACAATTGATCAAGAAACGGATCGCTTAAATCGCATGGTAGGAAATATCCTCGATCTATCCAGGCTGGAAGCAGGAGCCTGGCGCCCGCGTTGCGAACCAACCTCAATGGCTGAACTTTTCGGAGCGACGCTTGATACATTTTCCACAGCAGAGAACAAACGAATCGTGGTGGAAATTGAAGGCAATTGCGGCGACGTTTACCTTGATATTGTTCAAATGGTCCAAGTCTTGCGCAATCTCTTGGAGAACGCCCTTAAATATTCGCTGCCGGATACAACAATTGAGCTCAAAGCGCACACTGAAAACAATTCTGTTGTCACTGAAGTTTTGGATAGGGGTCCTGGACTTCCAAGAGGCGAGGAGAACCGTATTTTTGAACCCTTTTATCGGGCTGCCATCCACCACGAAAGTTCCACTCCAGGCGTTGGCATTGGACTGGCAATCTGTCAGGGACTCGTACAAGCACACGGCGGCAACTTGACAGCGTACAATCGAGATGGTGGCGGGGCGCTCCTGCGTGTTATCCTTCCCCTCACGCCACCAGAACAAGTTAACAATGTTGTTGGAAAGCTAACGTCATGAAAGTGCTGGTTATTGACGACGAACCGCAAATAAGGCGCGCCCTGCGTGCCGGACTGGAACACAACAATAACCAGGTTTTTCTCGCTGCCTCCGGCGAGGAAGGACTGGATGCAGCAGCCCTGCATTCACCGGACTTGATAATTCTGGATCTAGCATTGCCGGGAATAAGCGGCTTTGATGTCTGCAAGGAATTGCGCTCTTGGACCTCTGCGCCAATTATCGTACTCTCCGTAAGAGAAGGAGAAGATGACAAAATTAAAGCACTAGACCTGGGTGCCGATGATTACTTGACCAAGCCATTTGGTTTGCGAGAACTACTCGCGCGCATGAGGGCTGTGCTCAGGCGCACCCAAGCTGAAGTTGATGACAAAGCCGTATTTGTTTGTGATGAACTGTCAATTGATTTTGCACACCGGTTGGTGAAGCTGTCCGGACAAGAGATGCACTTAACACCAAAAGAGTATGACCTGCTTTGTTACATGGTCAACAACTCCAATCGAGTCTTAACGCATAGGCAACTCTTAACCAAGATTTGGGGTCCGGAATACGTTGATGACGCACATACTCTGAGAGTCCACATTGCCAACTTACGCAACAAAATTGAAGCTCAACCGGAGCGTCCTCGCTTTATACACACCGAAACAAGAGTTGGATACCGGTTTCGCATTGACAAAGAGACCTAGAGGAAGCTTTACAGTCAACCAGCCTCCACATGTAGTTAAGACCGATTTGCACATATGGTGCAGTTTGCTAAGCGACAATTCTTCTACTTTGGCGCCATTCACAATTGCATATCTCAAAATTCCAATACAACGTCCCTTCTCGCAAGAATATGGCTCATGACTAGTTGGCTATAAGGTATTAAGAGCCCTCAATCGATTACTATCTTGATAGTTTCTTGATAGGGAGTCCTCAATGTTGGTTCGTCCGTTGTCGATCATTGCCGCAGCTGTCGTTGGCAGCACCTTACTAATGCCTGCTTGTCACGCACAAACTACACTGGCGTCCTCCAGTCAAACCCGAGAACCTTCTGCCAATACTCAATCTATTCCGAAACAAATCTTGAAAACAGGGATTAGTCTAAACAGTCCCTTGACTTCACCAAATTCACTACAGTTGTCCAACACAATTGGACTTACACCGGTATTGGAGCGCATCCGGCAGCTGCGCATGCAGGTTGAATCCTTCGGAGATGCTCGTACTTTAGAGAGCTTGTCTGCACGCCAAGACTTGCTTGAAGCTACTCAAAAAGCAGAGCTAATTATTCAAAAAGCAAATTTGGAAATTGACTTCACCCTGTCTGCAATTGAGGCCGAATACCAGCTTTATTGCGAAATACTTGCTACTTACACCAACGATCGCGACAAAGCCATTGCCCGGACAAATGCTATAAGCTTCATTACCAACGGTATTTTATGGGCCATCTGTGAAGCACTAGCAATTCCCACTTACAAGAACTCCGACTATGCCATATCTTCCGGCATTTTGGGTATTCAGGCAGGCGTAGTACCGTCTATTGCCTCGATGTATACGCTCAAGCTAATCAACGGCAAGAGGCGAACGTCGGAAGTAGAGCCTAATATGCTGGCGAAATTGTTCAATTACCCGACAACACCAGATATTGAATATCCAAAATCAGTATGGCTATTCTTGAATCAAGTGCCGGCCACCGAATCAGGCGGGAAGAAGAGAATGGAGCAGTTAGTAGATCGCTGGATCGATGACGCCAATATTCCCTCATTTTCCGATAGAACATCAAGGAAACAGCTTGACGTGATCACAGCCAGCGTTGCCCAGCGCAAAGGACTATCCATATCTACCTTGAATGTACGCAGTGTAATGCTTCAACAACTCGGTGCAGAAATTGCCAAAATGAAGCGACTTCTGCTGGAATTAACTATGACCCTTCAAGGTGACAAGCAGTTGACCGCAAATGATTCTCTCCTTGAAAGACGGCTATCACCGGTCAGCATGGTACAAGAGTAACAGCCATATCAATTTACTATCAAGTTTTCGGCTTAAGCCTTGCATTGGAATGGATAGGCTGTTATTACTTCCCGTCTTCCTATAAAATCAGTGTCAATTCAGGGAGAGTTGACTTTGAACCTGGCTGCGATCATCCTATGCGTTTTTGTCACCTACATGATCGCACTAGGACCTGCATTAGCCATGGAGACAACAGATTTTATAGACACTAACCGCCCCAGTTTCATGTTCTCGCCACTGGTGGTACCGCGCGGCAGCATACAGCTAGAAAGCGGCACACAGTATCAGCGCTTTCAGCACGGCGGCGACTACTTTGACATACCAGAAACACAAGTACGCGTTGGCTTAACAAAGCGAGCCGAGTTGCAGATGTTCGTCCCCAATTTTGTAATACTTCAACCACAACACGGCGACCCGACCGCAACCGGGGCGACTAACATCGGCGAACTGGGAATCAAATACCAACTTCCAGCTATAAAGAAATTTCAGGCTACTGTGATCGGCTCAATGACTCTTCCAACAGGCAGTAAATCAACTTCACTTCCCGGGGTGCAGCCTGTCTTTAGACTGCCTTACTCCTACCCAATTTGAAAGTGGTCCATTATGGGTATGCAGTCCCTTCTGGTTTTGAACAAAGGTCGTGATGTTCAATACCAACCGGACGTTATGCTCAGTTATTCACCAACGAATCGCATCGGTTTTTTTGCTGAATATGTCGGCTTTATAACACATCGTCTGCCGGATGTGAATATTGCGCATTTCGGTGCCGTCTTCAAACCTGCACGCCATCATCAACTTGACGCTCATTTCGGTGTTGGACTAAACAAGTCTGCACCAGCCATATTTGTCGGAGCCGGATATTCATACCGGTTCGACAAATTAGCTCACTTTCTGCACTAGATTTCAGTGATAGACTACAACCATGAAAGATTGGTTCTTCGAACGCATAGGGGATACAGGCAAGAGCCACCAACAGGGCAGTTGGTGGAATGTAATGTGTCTAACCGGCGTGGACTACTTTTCTTCACTTGGCTTTGCTCCAGGCATGGCCTTTCTCTATGCCGGACTACTGTCACCAATAGCTACTCTTCTGCTCATTGCCCTTAACCTCTTTGGTGCATTCCCCATGTATGCCAAAGTAGCCGAACTAAGTCCTCATGGACAGGGAAGCGTTGCCCTATTACAGGACCTGTTGCCTAGCTGGTGGGGCAAGTTACTGGTCATATGCCTGCTTGGCTTTGCCAGCACTGGTTTTATTATGACAATTACGCTCTGCTCTTCTGATGCCGCCAAACACGTTGTGGATAATCCCTGGGCACCGCAATGGCTACAGAATCAGCTAGGGCTAACCATACTTCTTATTTTGCTTTTGGGTGCGATATTTCTCAAGGGCTTCAAGGAAGCCATCGGGCTTGCGGTAATTTTGGTCTGGCTATATTTAGCCCTAACAGCTGCAGTAATTGGCAGATCAATTCTAGAGATACTGCAACATCCAAGTGCAATTTCCACTTGGACTCTGTCTCTAACAAATACTTATTCGTCCGGCTGGCAAATTGCCGCACTATCACTATTAGCCTTCCCAAAACTTGCTCTAGGCATGTCCGGTTTTGAAACAGGCGTTGCCGTTATGCCCAACGTCAAAGGGTATCCAACTGATACGGAAGCACATCCAGCAGGCAGGATCAAAAATACAAAATTTCTTTTACTCACTGCTGCCTTAATCATGTCCGTTTTTCTCCTGAGCAGTTCACTTGTCACAACACTACTTATACCGGCAGAAGAATTTGCCGAGTCCGGTAAGGCCAATGGACGTGCTTTAGCCTATCTTGCCCATCTGCTTCTCGGCGATAGCTTCGGCACTCTTTACGATATCAGTACTCTTCTAATTCTCTGGTTTGCCGGTGCTTCTGCTATGGCCGGTCTTTTAAATTTGATTCCCCGTTATTTGCCTCGTTACGGTCTGGCTCCGGAATGGGTAGCTTCTCTCAGACCACTCGTTTTGTTGCTTACCGCCATTGGTTTGACAGTAGTAATTCACTTCAACGCTGATGTCGACGCACAAGCCGGCGCCTTTGCTACAGGACTACTGGTGTTTATGACTTCAGCCGCCTTTGCCGCAACACTGAGTACATGGAAACAGAACAAGAGACAAGGTTATTACTTTCTCTTGGTCACAATCATATTTAGTTATGCCACAATGAATAACATTATTGCCAGACCAGATGGGATCAAGGTAGCCGGTGTCTTTATTCTCGCTATCATCGCTTCTTCTATCCTGTCACGCTGCTTAAGAGCAACCGAGCTGCGTGTCGGACAAGTAAGCCTGGATGCAAAGGCTATGGAATTTTTACAGCAAATGCGTACAGAACTACACGGGGAAATTCGTCTTTTGTCCCATCGTCCAGGCTACACAACCTATGAAGATAAGGAAAGAGAAGCTCGAGCGATACACAGCCTGCAGCCGGAGGAGGGTAATTTTATCTTTTTAGAAGTATCACCCAAAGATCCTTCGGACTTCCGTAGTAATTCCTTAGAAATAGAAGGGCACGAGGAAAATGGTCACAAAATATGGCGCTGTATCAGTCATAGCGTTCCCAATGCCATCGCTGCGCTTCTGTTGCATCTCCGCAACGACACAGGACAGATACCACATGTTTATCTTGGTTGGACCGAAGGACATCCACTTAACTATGTGCTCAAATACGTACTGTGGGGCGAAGGAGAAACCGCTCCTGTTACTAGAGAAATTCTCAGATCCGCAGAACCTGATCCGGCGAAGCGCCCACGAGTGCATGTAAGTTGAC
>SBAT01000297.1 GCA_005240105.1 Chloroflexota bacterium | reverse complement strand
GGCATATTTTACCTCCGGTATGGTGGCACTTTTGTTGTTGTCCGGGCTGAATCTAGGCTGGCACACGTTATTTAACTATCCACAGGTGGTGCTTTACGCGGAGGCGACAGGCAAACACTTTGGCATTGGAGCCCAAACATACCTTGTTTCAATACGAGGATTGTTTAATTTCTTTTTGCCCACCGCCCAATCCGTACAGGTTAGCTTGTATTTGCTAGTAATAGGTCTTCTGTTTTCTGCCTGGCTATGGCTTAAATCAAAGAATCAAAGCAAAGAGACTTTTGCCTGGTTGGTTAGTCTTACTATATTGCTGGCACTAGTATGCAGTCCGCACACATACTGTTATGACCTAAGCCTTTTGGCATTGACTCTTATGACCCTTAAGCAAGCTTTTTCTTTTGAGAGTTTTGCAGCTATGCCGCTTGCCTTGCGTATATGGTATGGCATTCTTTTACTTTATCCTATTGTTAGTTGGTGCGCGCCCGGTATGTCTTTCAATCCAGCCGTAGCGTCTCTTGTTGCGCGGTCACCATATATCGTGCTTGTCTTGATTGATATGGCGCTTTTAGCTATTGCTGCTTTCTATTTTTTGCGGTCTAAGACCGACACTTAGGTGCCAGGGCTGTTACTTGACTCTTGCTCGACATCAATTTGGTTGTTGTTATGGACCGCCGAGCGCGTGACTTGTAAGCAAGCGACGATAAGGACGGCTAATACTAGTATCTGTGGTATTGCGACATTATCTCGTCCCAGTCCAAAGATTAAGACGACGTAGATGTCGAGAGCAATCCAAATGTACAGGAGAGCCTTAAATGCCGTTTGTCCAAATTGGCTTATCAGACTGTGGCGGAAAAAGATGATCCAGGTAGGCAGCAGTAATAGAGTGCAGTCATAAATGCGCAGATAGGGTGCAATCAGCGGCGGAAATAGACAAGCGACTATGAGCATGATTTCTTTTTGCCTTGCTGGTACCAATGTCTTGTTCGATGAAATTTTTACCAGTGCGGTTATAGCTAGTGTGAATCCAGCGAGACTGACAAGTTTTGATACCAGTCTGGCTATTTCTTGCCAATTGCTTGGTGTGAGAAACAGAATGGCATTGGGAAGTGAAATTGTCAGATGATACGACCAGGGCATTGACGGCACATGTATTGTTTTGATGGTTAAGGCTATGACGCGCAACCAACCGAAAAATACAGATGGACCCAGCAAAAGTGTTGGCAATCCATGATAGAGGCAGAGTCCTGTGATCATGCCAATAGTCAATTGTTTGGCTGGAGTAGATATTCTCAAGTCAAGCTTCGCATCCCGGCGACAATACGTGGAAATTAGGCTGGCTAAAACAATTAAGGCGACTGGAACGAACAATTGGACTTTCATGGATAGAAGTGCCCATACCAATCCGGCGAAAAAATTGTTACCGCGCTGCCAGAGCAAGTAGCCGGCCACCAATGGAAGAACGCCAAGGACGATAGAGACCTGTCCAAAAGCCAGTACGTGTAACAGGGGCAGAGATAGGAATGATATGAAAAACAAATTGGCCGCCGGCTTATCTATTTGCGAAAGTTTGGCAGCCAAATAAGCAGAGACGGCTAGTGCTGAGAGACTGATAGCCTGCCAGACAAGTAAGGCATCGCGTAGTGAGAATTGAGATAATGGTGCAAAGACAAAGGCTACAAGTGGCGGGTACATAAAGTTGAAATCAAGATTTGCTGGGACAGTCGTAGCGATCGCATGAGCGAATTGGTTGAAAGCTGTTTCGTGAAACGATGGATCAAGAGCGCTTGGATACAATTGAACTAGCATGCCTGAACGGACAAGCAAACCGGCAACATAAAAGGAATTGCTGAAATCCAAGAAGTCTAGGTTGCCTTTGATTATCTGATGCGTCACTACCATCCAGAAAATGACCATTGCTGCTATGAAGGCACCAAGTAGGGCTGGTACTGGTCCACGAAAGAAGGTATTTAGTTCCTTTACTGCTTGTCCCATGTCCACGCTCTCTTGTTATGGTTAGAAGTAGATGCTAACACGGGTGGCTTCCAACTGAGCGGTGTTGCAGTCGGACTGTTGCAAGTAGCCGTATCTTGAGAACTTTATTCTATTTTGGTAAATGTTACGGATTGTTCTTGCGTAAGGCTGCACAGCCAGCCATCAATAGATTGA
Source organism: Chloroflexota bacterium (assembly GCA_005240105.1). Classification (GTDB taxonomy): domain Bacteria; phylum Cyanobacteriota; class Vampirovibrionia; order Obscuribacterales; family Obscuribacteraceae; genus SBAT01. Next base: position 4,905 of record SBAT01000297.1, on the reverse strand, counting down.
TTTCGTTGACATAAAGGCTTTGCTCACGTAATGTGTTACCAACAATTCAACAAGGAGACTTGCGTGAGCACACAGGCCGCAAGGTCGATAGACCAGTTGAAAGACAATGCGTTGACAGACAGCATTGCAATTTTGGATTTTGGCTCCCAATACTCACAGCTGATAACCAGGCGCGTTCGGGAACTAAACACTTTTTCGGAACTTTTACCTTACCACACAACCGCCAAAGAACTTAAGCGCCTGAACCCGAAAGGCATTATTCTATCGGGTGGTCCAAATAGCGTTTATGAAGACGGCGCTCCCGTTTGTGATCCGGAGATTTGGAAGTTAGGGTTGCCGGTGCTTGGTGTTTGCTATGGGATGCAGCTTATGGCACACCAACTGGGTGGTGTGGTTAAGCCGGCCGAAATTAAAGAGTTTGGCCGCGCTACTTTGACAGTTGTTCACCACGGCTCTCTATTTAAGGACATGGATCCCACTATTGAGAGCTGGATGAGCCATGGTGATAGCGTCGTCAATTTGCCTGCCGGTTTTCAAATTACCGGACGCACGATGGATACGCCGGTTGCCGCCATTGCTGATGAAGAGCGTTGTTTCTACGGTGTGCAGTTCCACCCGGAAGTTGTGCACACGGTTGGCGGACAAGATATCATTCGCAATTTTGTTGTCGGGGCTTGCAAGGTAACAGGCAGCTGGACGATGAAGAAGTTCATTGACGAAGCAATTGCCGAAGTCAGGCAACGTGCCAACGGCAAGCGAGTCTTGCTTGCTCTGTCAGGCGGTGTTGATAGTTCTACGCTGGCATTTCTTTTGCACAAAGCTATTGGCGACAATTTGACTTGTATGTTTATCGACCAGGGTTTTATGCGCAAAAACGAACCGGAATGGTTGGTGGAAACATTTGAGCGCGACTTCAAAATTCACGTTCACTTCATCAAAGCTCGCGACAGATTTATAGATAAGCTCAAAGGCATCACCGATCCGGAAGAAAAACGCAAAGCAATTGGTGCTGAATTCATTCGTGTTTTCGAGAGCGAATCAAGAGCGCTTGGTCCTTTTGACTATCTTGCCCAGGGCACGCTTTATCCGGATGTTATTGAATCAGCCGGAACAAAAATTGATCCTAAAACTGGTGAACGAGTAGCCGTCAAGATCAAATCCCACCATAACGTGGGCGGTTTGCCGGAAGACTTGCAGTTTAAGCTCATCGAACCATTTTCCAAATTATTCAAGGATGAAGTAAGAAAAGTAGCCAAAGAGCTAGATGTACCGGAAGGCATCCGCGTTCGTCACCCATTTCCTGGACCAGGCTTGGCAATTAGAGTATTAGGCGAAGTAACCAAAGAGCGTCTGAAGACCCTACGCGAAGCTGACTGGATCATCAGGGAAGAAATTAAAGCACACGGACTTTATAGACAAATATGGCAAGTCTTTGGTGTTCTTCTGCCGACGAAGTCCGTTGGTGTCATGGGCGATCAGCGCACATACCAAAACCAAATAGTAATTCGCGCCGTAACTTCCGAAGACGGTATGACCGCCGACTGGGCCCGTCTCCCCTATGACCTTCTAGAAGTAATCAGCCGGCGTATCGTCAACGAAGTCCCCGGCATCAACCGCGTCGTCTACGACATAACATCCAAACCCCCCGCCACCATCGAATGGGAATAAGGTCACGTCCCTTCACCTAGCCCACCTAGGCTGAAGTGACCGTCTTTCCAAGTGTCTGGTAGGACAAATTTCTGAGCTACGGTTGAGATAGGACTACCTACAATTTTGATGTTTTCTGATGCGACGTTGCCCACGACACGTTCTGCCAGACGCATGTAGAGCAGATTCGTTGGATCCAACTCCATTGTTCGAGCACAAGTGGCATCGACGGCGGCAAGATCGCAACCGGCGACGATAAAGCCGGAATTGCGCGGCGTGCCGCTCAGCGGTCCGTTGCCTTCCATGGCGATTACGCCATCTACCAGAGTAAAGCAAGGCCTGACCATGTGCATGATGTCCATGACGCAAATGTCCACACCAATTTTGTGAAGGATATTTTTTGGCCAACCGTATTTGCGTCCTGGAACAGTGCCGAAAAGGTTCTTCATTGAGCAGGTCATGCCGGCCCACTGATGCGTTTTTAATTTGGGTAGGCTAACCACATAATCAGCTTCCATTACGGACTTAGGCATAAGGAAGGTTTTAATTGGAGTAAATCCATGTGCGTTTTCAACCTTGACCAAACTATCAAGGTTGAGATCGATGAACGGCACCTTTAATTTGGCGCACATTGGGCCGATGCCCGTGGCTTGCAAGAGAAATTCCGTATCACGAAATTCGGCCGGCCCATCGGCTACTACAATCTGACTGGCTCCTAGATAACTGAGCAATTCAACAGCTACTTTGACAATGGCTGGATTGGTCGTGAGCGGCTTGCCATCACGGTATTCAACCATGTTTGGTTTTAAGAGGACTTTTTTGTTCCGGAAATCAGGCAATGACAGTTGTGTCAAATATTTTTTCAATTCCGGCAGTGGGTCGTGGTCATAAGATGGACAAGGAATAATGGCTACAGTTGATGGTTCTGATTTCCGCCTGGATAGCTGGTTGGAGTTTGGTTGAGGATCTTTTGCCGGTTCATTATTAGAGCAGCTGGATAAGGTGGAGGCGACGAGTCCAGCCTGCAAAAATTTTCGTCGTGATACTTTTCGTTGTGGCTCTAAGGGCTTTTCGTTCATTTGTCTGCCATTTGTATTTCAAGTGTTGCCGGTACCGGAAATTTGAGTGGGTTTGATTCTTCGATTTGCAGAGCGCAAGTGGAGAGTGCCGTCAGATAAATATTGCCACCGAATGAGCCGTCCTTACGTTGCTGTTTTGCCAGCATTTCCAATTCTTGTCGCGCGTCCAAACCAAGGCAATCTCGTGCCAAGGCGGACCAGGCAAGGGACATTACTGTATTGTCCTTTCTGGCTGACTCGGTGAGAAATTTCACTCCTGTTTGTATACGCTCATTGTCCGGCTTGTCTTGCAGGGCGACGATGGCTTGCGCTGTTGTTACCGGATAAGCAGGCAGTTGCTCCGTTAGGCGAATATTTTCACCATAGTTCCAGCCCCCTCTTTGGCAAAACCGATTAAAGAGATACTCTTCTGCCAGGGCAATTACAGATTTGAGCGGTTCCTCCGCCGAGTGCCTGATTGGTTTTAAGGCCATTAAAGCATAAGTAGTTGGCTCAACCAGCATGACGGTTCCAGGCACAAACGGCCAGCCGCGACCCGATGGAAAATTTGCCGGAAGTTTCAGTAGCCGAAAAATCCAGCGGAGAAATTCAAGATTAGCTTGCTGGCGACTTTTAATTAAATACTTGTATCCGGACTCTAACAGAGACCGTTTTTCCGGCTCCAGCGGCAAGTTTTCAGCCATGACTCTTAAGGACAAGACAACAAGATTTGAGGTCCAATCTGAATTAGGGTCGGTAGAATCGGTCGACCAACCGCCATTGGAGTTTTGGCACTGGTTATAGAATTGCCAGGTCTTTTCGGTAATTGTCTTATCAGACCTGAGGGCAATGGCACACCAAGCTGTTGTTTCCAGTGATGTATCGCCTTCCGGGTGGTACGGCCAGGAACCGTGCCCTTCCTTTAGAAGATACTTTTCCGCTTGCTGCCGGCTGGCATTAATTGAGATGATCATTTCTCGGCTGGTAGTTGTTTGGAGCCTACACTGGTAGCTTAACATTAATAAAGCCGGGACCTAGTTACTTATAAGACCAATGTGGGCATCTAAAGGGTGTAGAGTATTGGGTAAATTTGGAGGTGATTAATTACCCGACCAGTTTTGAAATAACTAGCACATTCTTTTTTCGTTTTATTTACTAGGTATTTTTACCAATTTTTGTTGCTAGCATTGAGACGATCACACGAGCTGAGAAGCTTGTCTATGAAGTTTACGCTTCTAGATCAACCGTTGTATTTGCTATCAGGAGGTTACTATGTCGAATTCCAACGTAAAGCAATTTTTTACCGATGAGTCAGGACAAGGCATCACTGAATATGGTGCATTGCTGGCCTTCGTAGCGCTGCTAATTGGCATGCTGTTTACACAACAAAGCGCCTTGAACACAGCTATTAACGGAGCATTCAGTTCCGTAGTAAAGCAACTCAACAACATAAGCACATAAGAGCTGTCATAGCTGGCTTGTTTGATAAAAGTCAGTAGTAGAGCCAATTTTGAAAAGAGGGAGTAGGCGACTACTTCCTCTTTTTATGACTTCGTTTTATGCTCCGGTGCCGCCTGCGGCACCGGAGCTAGCTGTCCAGCATGTCCACGCTCCACTTCGCATCGCTCCTCGCGACGCTTCGTTCTCGCTGTTGCTTTTTGTCGGCTGCTCGCAATACTCGCTTTTGCTTGTGTTGCTTATAACGTCAGTAAGTAGTCATCAAGGGATAAAGTCTAGGGAAAAAATCGTTGCCCTTCTAGCATTAATATGCGTTAATAGTAAATGGTTAATCTTTCTCGGCTCTGAAGGGGGAACCGTAATGAATCCATTACGAGCGTTATTTCTAAGTCTTTCGCGGATGCATCCGGCTGTAATGCTGATAATCATCCTTGGTTTGGCAGTTGTTGTCACCATGATGGTTATGGGTCAGTTAGGCGAGTCCGAGAAGAAAGCAAAAGAACAAGAAGCAGCCTTAAAGGCTAAGTACGAACAAAAGGTCATGGTGGTTTTTGCCACCAAGGACATCCCGGAAGGAGCAACAATTGCTTCTGACGGTTTAGAAGAAAAAGAAGTCGAATCGGGTCGCGCACCAATTGATGCGCTGACATCCCAGAGTTTGGCTGTCGGCAGAATTGCTAAAGCAACCATTCCGGCTGGTCAAATTGTTGGTTCGCACGACTTAGTACCGGAAGGTATTTCT
>SBAT01000053.1 GCA_005240105.1 Chloroflexota bacterium | reverse complement strand
GTGCTGGGGTCTGGGGCGGGAGACGCGGGGGGCGCCGGTGTAGCCGCCTTTGGATTGGGTTATTGTCTCAATGGCAGCAGTTGTTTGGATGAGTTGTTCTAGGGCTGATTTCTCGTTTGCCCAGATGGGTTTTTTAATTGGTTTCAAGTAATCGGCGCATACTAATAACGACAAAATATTGAAGTCAGCGACCGTGACATTTAGTTTGTCGTCGAGCGCGCGTGTAGTTGGATTGCGTCTGGCAATTCCGTCTTTGGGATTGGTCTCGTCTTTACTCGGCTTGTGATCGCTGACCATGACTTCTTCGCCCGGCGGGACCGGCAATTTGTTTTTCCCTGCAACCACAGTGACATCGCCTGGGCCGGTTAGTGCACGTGCACGCAGATTTCCGTCGGAAGTGTCGACGGCTAACAAGGCGCCCTTATCGCCATGCACTTCTCCCTGGGCCGTTTCAATAATTGCGTAATCAGGAGCGAAGACAAACAATTCTCCAGAGCGCAGGTGAATAACACCGGCATTCATCGGCAGAATCGTAAATTCGGAACCACCTGCTGCCAGCACATGCCAGGGTTTGGTTTTCCTTTTCTTGTTTACTTCGGTTAAGTGCCAAGCCAACAATTGGCGCGCATCGAATGTACGTGTGATTATTTCCAGACCTTTGCTTTCGGTTTCCGTGCTTGCTGCTTGGCGGTCAATTGGATCGGCTGTTTTATATTGTTCCGGTGGCAATACGGCATCGGAAATATATAGTTCTTCTCCCGCCTTTAGCATTATTGGTGTTCGGCGCTCTTTGATTTTTAGGTGCACAGGACTGGCTCCGGACAACACAGCTATGCGCAATGGTTTGTGCGGATGAATATCCATCACGACTGTGGTATCAGGGTTAAGACGAATATTGGCCAATCGGGTGCCGACGGTTAGGGTGTCTTTTCCGGAAGTTAGAAATAGTTGTCCGGTATGAAAGACCAGCCTGTGGTTGTCTATGCTCAGGACAGTGCCGGCAGATCCCGAGGCAAATATATCGGCGTTGGCTGGACCTAATGCATCGGAGAAAACTTCTTCGCCGGTTGGGAAAAGTAGTAAATTCGTTCGGCTTTCGTTGACGCGGATGACTTCGCGCTTGGGAGTCACGGGCGGAGCAGTAGGTGGCGGTGAAGGCGGTGGAGTTTGGCTGAGGCTATTGCCGGCAATTAAGTTGCATGCCAGAGCAATGGGGAGGGCTACGCGATAAATGGTCGACATGGTTTATGGGCCTTGGTTTGACTTGAACAACTTACCACTTTTGTCATCCTGAGCAAAGCGAAGGATCTGCCGGGTCGATTCGGTGTTCAGGTTAATTGAGCCGTGCGTCGGTTCGTTGCGGAAGATCTCTCCACTCGCCTTCGGCTCGGTCGAGATGACAAAGAAGAGAGGCTCGGTCGAGATGACAATTGTCAAGCCCGAAGGCGGGGCTAAGATTAGTCTCACGACTAGCGGACTGCCCATAGTGTAATATTTATTAAAACTTAGAAGGGGTGGCCCCGAATGGTGTGGGCTGCCAATCGAGAGATGTAAGGGGTCACATGAAGACAATTCTGGTAACGGGTGGGGCAGGCTTCATTGGAAGCCATTTTGTGCGCCGCATGCTTTCTAACTACCCTGATTACCGAGTGATTGTCCTTGATGCGCTCAACTATGCAGGCGACCCGGATAACCTCACGGAAGAAGTGCGTAATAACCCACGCTTTTCATTCTGGTGGGGCAACGTGCGCAATGCGGAGATGGTCGATGAATTAGTATCGATGTCTGATGTGGTTATTCACTTTGCTGCTGAGTCACACGTCGCGCGTTCTATCTACGATAACGTTGTCTTCTACGAAACAGATGTTCTGGGCACGCACACAATTGCTAACGCTGTTTTGCGCCATCAAAATCGCATTGAACGCTTCATACACATTTCAACTTCTGAAGTGTACGGAACAGCTGTGAGTTCGCCTATGGCAGAAGACCATCCACTTAACCCAATGAGCCCTTATGCCAGCGCTAAAGCCGGTGCAGATCGTCTCGTGTATTCGTACTGGACGACTTACGGATTGCCGACTGTCATCATTCGTCCGTTTAACAACTACGGCGGCAATCAGCATTTGGAAAAGGTTATTCCACGTTTTATTACCAATGCATTGAGGGATCAACCGCTGACTATTCACGGTGATGGTTCAAGCTCAAGAGACTGGCTCTTTGTAGAAGATCATTGTGCGGCACTGGACAGAGTTATTCATGCACCAATTGAAAAAGTGCGCGGACAAGAAATCAATTTGGGTACCGGTATTGATACCAGCGTTGCTGATATCGCCCGTATGGTTCTGAAGCTCCTCGGCAAGCCGGATACTCTGACTGTCAATATGGGCGATCGCCCAGGTCAAGTAGCCAGACACATTTCGTCGACTGAAAAAGCTAAGCGTCTGCTCGATTGGCAGGCAACAACGAAGTTGGAAGATGGACTTGTTAAAACTATCGAGTGGTACCAGCGCAACCCTGCCTGGTGGGAAAGACGTTTGTGGATGGTTAGTGTGCCAATCAAAACCAGAGAAGGTAAGATCGAGTATCACTAAACTCAGAGAGTTGCATCAAACTCAGGAGGAATTGAATTGTGGTTGCGGAAGTAATGTCTACACTAGCTATAGATGGCGGCAAGCCTGTGCGTAGTGAGTTTCTTGCTTTTCACAGACCTAATATTGGTCCTGCTGAAGAAGCGGAAGTAATTGATGCCTTGCGCTCCGGTTGGCTGACGACTGGTCCGAAGACCAAAAAATTCGAGCGCGAATTTGCAGACTTTGTTGGTGCTAAGCACGGCGTCGCTGTTAATTCTTGCACTGCTGCGTTGCACGTCGCCTTGTTGGCTGCCGGAGTTGGAGCAGGCGATGAAGTTATCACCAGCCCAATTACTTTTGCTTCGACGGCAAATGTCATAGTTCATTCCGGAGCAACACCAGTATTTGTTGATGTGGAGCCTGCAACTTTGAACTTGGATCCAGCAAAACTGGAAGCAGCTATTACACCGCGCACCAAAGTAATTATTCCTGTCCACTTCGCCGGTCACCCGTGTGATATGGATGAAATCAAAGCTATTGCCGACAAGCATAAGCTGACGATCATCGAAGACGCAGCACATTCACCGGATGCTCATTATAGGGGCAAGCGTATTGGTTCAATTAGTCCGGCAACTTGCTTTAGTTTTTATGCCACCAAGAATATAACTACTGGTGAAGGTGGCATGCTCACGACTGATGACCCGGCATTTGCAGAGAAGTGCGCCATACTCGCTTTGCACGGTATCAGCAAAGATGCCTGGAAGCGTTATTCCTCGTCTGGCTACCAGCACTGGGATATTCTTGATCCAGGCTTCAAATACAACATGTTTGATCTGCAGGCAGCATTGGGCTTGGTGCAGTTGAAGCGCGTGGATGAATTCTGGACTGAGCGCAAACGGCAGTTTGAATTCTATGGCAAGGCTTTTGCTGATCTGCCTGAAATAATTTTGCCTGTGATCCGTGATTATGTTAAGTCCTCCTATCACTTGTATGTCATTCAAGTTAAGACGGAAGAATTAGACATCGATCGAGATACATTCATGAATGCTCTGCAAGCAGAAAACATCGGCATCGGTATTCACTTCCGTGCGGTGCACCTGCATCCGTTCTACAAGAACACGTATGGCTTTGCTGAGGGGATGTTCCCCAATGCAGAGTATGCCTCCGACAGAGTAATTTCTCTACCGCTCTATCCAGGATTGCCGCAGGCAGACATGGAGTTGGTAGCGAAGGCAGTGCACAAATTGGTGCAGCATTACCGCGCCAACAAAAAGGCTCGTTAAAATGCCCGGCATCCTAGGGGAAAATCCAGGTATGCAGGTATTTCTCATCGGCTTGTCCGGCTGGGTGCATCATGTTCTTTATGGCGTATTGGATTTGATACCACCACCGTTTCGTACCTGGATATTGAAGGCATTATTGAAATGTCTGGGCGCCAATTCCTTTGTTGACTATGGTTGTTTTATTCGCTATCCCTGGACTTGTTCAATTGGTACAGGCACCATTATTAACAATGGCTGCAAGTTCTACGGCTCTCATAACGTGTCTGGCATTGAAGTGGTTATAGGCGATCATTGCGCTATCGCGCCAAATGTCCATATCTACACCGCAGGGCATGATTATTCGAGTCTCGCTCTAAACGACATTGCCCAGTCTGTGACTGTCGGTAATCATGTCTGGATAGGGGCAGGGGCGATTATTTTGCCAGGCGTCAAAATTGGCGACGGGGCAGTTATCGGTGCCGGGTCGGTTGTTACCCGTGACGTTCCTTCATATACGGTTGTTGCCGGAGTGCCCGCCAAAGTCCTGCAAAAGCGCAGTTTACAGAGTGAAAACATAAGAGTCAGTTCAGAAGATTCACCACTTGTTGACAAACGGTAGTCTCGCTAGTTACCTTGGTCGAGTCAGCCGCTCCCAGAGGGGTAGGTTAGAGGGGTTTCATGAATAGCGAAATCTATTACTCAGCGGTCGTGCCTGTATTCAACGAGTCAGGCAACCTGAAAGTCTTGCATAGTCGGTTGAATGCCGTAATGCAGGGGCTAGGACGCCCATATGAGCTTATTTTTGTCGATGACGGCTCATCAGACGACTCCGTTACTATCCTCAAGGAACTGCAAGCGACCAACCCTCACTTGAGAGTCATTTGTTTTCTGCGCAATTTCGGTCAACACCCAGCTGTAATGGCGGGCTTCGCCTCGGGTAGAGGTCAAGTGATTGTAACTCTTGATGCTGATTTGCAGAACCCGCCGGAAGAAATTCCCAAACTTGTCAGAGCGCTTGAAGATGGTTATGACATAGCCAGTGGCTGGCGCAAGCTGCGGCATGATCCGTTAGCTCGCAAAATTCCATCTTTGTTTGTCAATAAAATGATTGGCCGACTGACTGGTGTTTACTTGAACGACTACGGCTGCATGTTGCGTGCGTACAAGCGTCCAGTGGTTGAGTATTTGAAACTTTTCCCAGAACACTCCAAGTTCATCACTGCTCTCAGCAGCTGGTTGAAAGTCAAAATTATTGAAGTGCCGGTTGATCAGTCAGCCAGACAAGCCGGCTCATCGAAATACAACTATGCCAAGCTGATTCGCATGAACTTTGACTTGTTGACGGGCTTTTCCAGCACACCGATACAGTGTGTCAGTG
>SBAT01000466.1 GCA_005240105.1 Chloroflexota bacterium | reverse complement strand
CTGCAGTCACTGGTCCAAAGATTTCTTCTTGAGCAATACGCATGCCTGGTGTTACATCAGCAAATACGGTTGGCTCATGGAAGCAACCTTTGCCTAAAGCACCGTCATCGAGGATTTTGCCGCCGACGACTAGCTTGGCGCCATCTTTAATACCGATGTCGACATAGCTGTGGACGCTTGCCAATTGAGCCTTGCTAACGACTGGACCAACATCTACTGATGGGTCAAGACCGTTGCCAATCTTCAGTGCTTTAGTGCGTGCTTCGAAGCGCTCCAAGAATTCCTTGTAGCGAGCTTTGTGCACGATGATGCGGCTTGTAGCTGTGCAGCGTTGTCCGGCTGTTCCAAACGATCCCCACAGGGCGCCTTCGACAACCAGGTCCATATCAGCATCTTCCATGACGCAGATGGCGTTTTTGCCACCCAATTCGCAGGAGATTTTCTTCATCAATTCGCCGCAGCGACCAGCAATTCGCTTGCCGACTTCTGTAGAGCCGGTGACGGAAATTACTCTGACGCGTGGATCTTCAACCAGCGGCATACCGACTTTGCTGCCGGAGCCTGTTATGAAGTTGATGACGCCTGGCGGTAGACCTGCATCGATCAAGACTTGTACGAACATCTGAGCGCAAAGTGGTGTATCGGTTGCTGGTTTGAAAACAACTGTGTTGCCACCAACCAATGCTGGGAGAATCTTCCAGCTTGGGATAGCAACTGGGAAGTTCCATGGTGTGATTACACCAACGACACCCATCGGTTGACGGATAGCCATAGCGAACTTATTGCGCAATTCGGATGGTGTTGTGTGACCAAACATCCGTCTGCCTTCGCCGGCCATGTATTTAGCCATGTCGATAGCTTCTTGAACATCACCACGAGCTTCTTTGATTACTTTACCCATTTCGCGCACCATGGTCTGAGCCATGTCTTCTTTGCGGGTTTCCATCAAGAGAGCAGCCTTGAGAAGGATCTCGGCACGCTCAGGAGCTGGGGTGTGCTTCCAATCTGGATAAGCTTTGGCAGCGGCATCAACAGCAGCTTTTACGTCATCTGGAGTAGAAGCAGCAAAATGACCAACAACTTCTTCGACGTTGGCCGGGCTGGTGCTGGTGAATGTTTCTCCACCCTTCGCCTTTTGCCATTTGCCACCAATGTAATTTCCGTGAACTTCCACTTCTGTTTTTCCCTTTGGTTCAAGCGTCTTTGCGGTTGACATTTACGTCTCTCCTATCTAATAGTCTATCTCTTGTAATGTACCGGTGCTTACGGCTTTACCGAAGCAATTGCTTTCTCAAGGATATCGATACCCTTGTTGGCTTCTTCGTCGCTCATGTTGAGTGGCGGAATTAGTCTGATTACTTGACCATACGAACCGCAGGTGAGTACGAGCAATTTATTCTCGAAGCACTTGTCGGCTACGGCATGGGCAATTTCCTTGGAGGGCTTGCCATTCTTATCGCTGAACTCAACACCGATCATTAAGCCGAGACCGCGCACGTCAGATACGTGTGGATTGGACTTAGCGAATGTGGTCAATCTGTCGAGTATCTTCTTGCCGAGTGTCGCTGAACGGTCAACAAGCTTTTCCTCTTGAATAACGCCGATGGTGGCAAGAGCGGCAGCGCAGGAGACAGGGTTGCCACCGTATGTGGAACCATGACGTGCCGGCTTCCACTGTTCGCTTATTTCGCGACGAGTAGCAAATGCTGATATTGGCATGCCGCCACCGATTGCTTTAGCCATGAGCATAATATCTGGAACTGTTTGGCTGTGTTCGACAGCAAATAGTTTTCCGGTGCGACCAAAACCTGATTGCACTTCATCAGCAATCAAGAGAATGCCGTGACGGTTTGCAATTTCTTTCAGCTTAGGTAGGAAGCTTGATGGTGGTACCACATAGCCGCCTTCACCTAAAACAGGCTCAACGATTATGGATGCTACTTGCTCTGGGCTGATGAACTGATTGAAGAGTACGTTGAATTGCTCGAGGACTTCGGCAACGCAAGCTTCCGGATCATTTGGGGTGTTAGAACGAAATACATAAGGATAAGGCAGGGTATAGATAGGTCCCGGCAAGGGCTCATAGCGCTCACGGTAGTAGAGCTTGGAATTTGTAAGAGCAGTTGCCATAAATGTACGGCCGTGGAATGCGCCCTTAAAGTTGATGATGCCTGGACGTCCCGTTACGTAGCGTGCCATCTTAATGGCACCTTCTACTGCTTCGGCGCCACTGTTGGACAGGAAGATGGACTCTAAACCCTTAGGTGTGATGGTGCTGAGTTTTTCGCAGAGATCAATATATGGTTTGTGGTGCGTCACAACAGATGTGTGCATCAGTGTGGCAACTTGCTTTTGTACCGCTTCGACAACTTTAGGATGGCAGTGACCAACGTTGTTGACAGCAATTCCTGTGCTGAAGTCGAGGTAAGCGTCGCCATTCATGTCATAAAGGTAGGAGCCGGCTGCACGTTCGGTGACGATATGGAAATATCTATCCAAAACTGGATTAACAAAGGACTTGTCTTTGTCGAGGTAGGTTTGGTTTTTGTTGAGTGTCATAACCATGTTCGTTCCCTTCTTGTTATTAACCTTGAATTTCTCTAAGTTTTTGTCGACTAAGAGAAGGATCCTCGCTTTTTTCGTTTCTCAGCAAGGACCCTCCTGTTTGTTTGTGATTGGTTTGCCTTAGGCAACCAGGTATTTGTGCAACTCCGGCAAGCGGGAGACATCCAGCTTGAGTCCAGGACCCATGGTCGAACTCAGGTAGACAGCCTTAATGTATACACCCTTACAGGTTGGTGGCTTGACCTTTTGTACTTGTTCAAACACAGCTGCCAAATTCTTCAGCAAGCGTGCATCGTCGAAAGACATTTTGCCGATTGCCATTTGTACAACGCCGCCATCTTTCTCAGAGCGGAAGGAAACCTTACCAGCTTTGAGATCTTTGACTGCTTTGCCAACTTCAGGCGTTACTGTGCCGTCTTTCGGGTTTGGCATCAAACCACGCGGTCCGAGTACCTTACCGAGCTTGGACAACATTGCCATTGCGTCAGGAGTAGCTACGAGTTTGTCGAAGTCGAGGAAGCCGTCGGCAATCTTGGCGACGAGTTCTTCAGATCCAGCAAAATCAGCGCCAGCTGCTTCAGCTTCTTTTACCTTCTCGCCTTTGGCGACAACGGCTACGCGGACTTCTTTACCGGTTCCACCTGGCAGTGCCACTGTGGAGCGGACAGCTTGATCGGACATTTTAGGGTTGATACCCAGACGGAAAGCCACTTCGACTGATTCGTCGAACTTGGGCTTTTTGAATTCCTTGAGAATTTTGATGGCATCTTCAGCCGCCAAAAGTTCTTTGTTTGCTTCGGCAACCTTGTCGAGTTGCTGTTGGCGCTTTGTTAGCTTTGGCATTGTCTCGGTCCTTTTGTTTTCCGTATTTTGTACGGAGGGTCTGGTGCTTTGCGTAACGCCTTTCGGCATTCCAATTTTCGCTTCGCAGTGACCGGCGTTCGCCGCTCTTGCTCAGCTTCCAGTTAATCGTTTTAGTCGTTAACGATGAGACCCATATTGCGGGCT